>JAUIBM010000195.1 GCA_030428345.1 Alphaproteobacteria bacterium
ATGAGCGTGGAGGACGGCGCCAAGCTCGTGATTTCCGCAGGTCTCGTCTCACCGGAAATCCGTCAGAAATCGCTTGCCGAGCTGGCGCAGACCGCGCGGCCGCTCATGCCCGGCGAGCCGCTCATGCATCCCTCCGAAATCGCCGCCGCCAAGGCGGGTGTGCCGCCGATCGTCGATAAGGCGGCGGGTCTGGAAGACGCCCGGCCGGAACGCGACGTGTCGGAGAACGCCTGAGCGGGGGCGCTCCTGCGTAGCAGGCATTCGACAGCTCAACCCGAACGCACCAGCCGGATCGCCTGGTCCTGGCCGAACAGGTAGAGCAGGCACCGCAAGGCGTCGCCGCGTTCGCCTGCCAGTTCGGGATTGGTCGCCATGACCATGCGGGCGCTGTCGCGCGCGATCTCCAGAATGTCTGCGTGGAGTTCCGCGCTGGCCAAGGCAAAGCCCGGCGCGCCGGATTGCCGTGTTCCCAGCACCTGGCCTTCGCCGCGCAGCTTGAGATCCTCCTCTGCAATGCGAAAGCCGTCCTCGCTTTCGCGCATGATGGTCAACCTCGCTTTCGCGATCTCGCCCAGCGGGGCACGATACAGCAGGATGCAGCTGGACGGCTTGCTGCCCCGGCCCACGCGGCCGCGCAGCTGGTGCATCTGCGCCAGCCCGAAGCGCTCGGCATGTTCGATCACCATGATGGTCGCATCGGGTACGTCGACGCCGACTTCCACCACCGTCGTGGCGACCAGCAAGCGCGTACGTCCGGCCCGGAAGGCTTCCATCGCCTCGTCCTTCTCCGCGGCGTTCATGCGCCCGTGCACCAGCCCCGTCAGCGGGCCGAAACGCTCGAACAGCGTCTTGAAGCGTTCCTCGGCGGAGACAGCGTCGACCTCGTCGCTTTCCTCCACCAGCGGGCATATCCAGTAGAGCTTTTCGCCGCGCTCCAGCGCGCCGGCGATATGCGCCAGCAATTCGTCGAGACGCGAGGACGGCATCACCGTCGTGCGGATCGGCAGCCTTCCGACGGGCTTGTCGGTGAGCTTGGAGACGTCCATGTCGCCGAAATAGGTCAACACCAGCGTGCGCGGAATGGGCGTGGCCGTCATTACCAGCAGATCGGCCGAACCGCCCTTGTCCGAGAGCGCCAGTCTTTGATGCACGCCGAAACGGTGCTGCTCGTCGACGATTGCAAGGCCCAGATCGTGGAACGCGACCGGCCCCTGGAACAGGGCGTGCGTGCCGACCAGAATGTCGATGTCGCCGGCCTCCAGTTCCGCCAGCAGGGCCTCGCGCGTGGCGCCCTTCTCGCGCCCGGTGAGGATGGCGATGCGCAGGCCGGCCGCCTCGCAGAGCGGCGCGAGTGTCGCCATGTGCTGGCGCGCCAGTATCTCCGTTGGCGCCATCAGCGCCGATTGCCCGCCGGATTCTGCGACCGCCGCCATCGCCATCAGGGCGACGATGGTCTTTCCAGACCCGACATCGCCCTGCAACAGGCGGCTCATGCGCTCAGGTTTGGCCAGATCGGCGATGATTTCGCTGATCGCGAAGCGCTGCGACGACGTCAGCGGGTGGCCGAAAGCAGCCTCGACGAGGCTGGTCAGCCTGCCGCTGGTCTGCCGGGCCTTGCCGCGCGTCTTCCGCATGCGTTCGCGCAGCAGCGCCAGCGCCAGTTGCCCGGCCAGCAATTCGTCATGGGCGAGCCGTTTGCGCGCGGGCGACAGCGGGTCGAGATCCAGCCCGTCGCGCGGATGGTGAACCCGCGCCAGCGCCTGCTCGAATGAAGGCCAGCGCTCGCGGGCCAGCACGGACGGCTCGCCCCATTCCGGAAGGGCTGGAAGACGATCGAGCGCATTGGCGACCGCCTTCTGCACCCCCCTCAGCGAAAGGCCGGCGACGAGTGGATAGACCGGTTCGACCAGCGGGAGATCGGCAAATCCGGCCTCGTCGACGATGTGGTCGGGATGCACCATGCTCGGCCGGCCGTTGAACCAGTCGACCTTGCCGCTGACATGGCGGGTCTCGCCAACCGGCAGGGTGCGGGCGATCCACTCGGATCGGGCATTGAAGAAGACCAGCGCCATCTCGCCCGTCTCGTCATGCACGAAGACCCGCCAGGGAACCCGCCGGTTGCCGCGCGGGGGCGGCTGGTGGCGATCGACCCTGACCTTTAGCGTGACGATCGCCCCTTGCGGCGCCGCCGCGATCCCCGGCTGGTTGCGGCGGTCGATCAGCGCTGTCGGCAGGTGGAAGATCAGGTCGCCGATTCGCGCCGGCTGCGTGTCGTCATTGCCCCGCAGCAGGCGCGTGAAAGCCTTCTCCAGTTTCGGGCCGACGCCTTCCAGCGCCGAAACCGGTGCAAAAAGCGGGTTGAGAAGTTCCGGTCGCATGGCGCCTTTCCGATGTTGGCGTCGAACCTGCCAAGCGCCGGGGGGACGCGCAAGGGTTTGCCCTTTTCCTGAGGCTTCATGCGCTTTATAGAACCGGCACGGAAACCGGAACCTTTCAGGTACAAACGGCATGAACACAAGCGGCGGCGCCCCGCTGGACCCGCGACGCAAGCAATTGCTCTATCGCGCCTCACACCGCGGCATCAAGGAAATGGACATCATCCTGGGCGGTTTCGCGGCCGGTCGGATTGCGTCCCTGGACGAGCAGGATCTGGATCGGCTCGAGACGATCATGGATGAGACCGACCGCGATCTGCTTACCTGGTTCACGGGCGAGCAGCCGGTGCCGGAGCGGCTTCGCTCTGAGATTTTTGACGCCATACTGGCGTATCAGGCAGCAAACCTTCCATAGCCCCGATGAACATTGCAATTCCCCGTTTCACCGAGATCGCCGACGGCGATCTGCCGGTCACGCTGGCAGGCGTGCCGGACGGCTTCAAGGCCGGCGTGCTGGCGCAACTCGCCCATGGCGCGGCCGATACCGGGCTCAAGGGGCTGGTCTATGTCGCCAGCGACGGCCAGGAACTGCCGATGGTCGAGCAAGCGCTCGGCTTCTTCGCGCCGGGCCTCGACATCGTCACGGTTCCGGCCTGGGACTGCCTGCCTTATGACCGGGTCTCGCCAAGCCAGGAAACGGTGGCGCGGCGCATTCACGCGTTCGGCCGCCTTGCCTCGCACGCGCTGCGGAGCGCGCCGCTGGTGGTGCTGACGACGGCCAATGCGCTGGGACAGCGCAATGCCCCGCTTGCCGAACTGGCCTCGCAGGCCTGGGACCTGGCCAATGGCAAGCGCGTCTCCATGGACGGCCTGGTGCAATGGCTCGCCGGCAACGGATTCGAACGGGTCTCGACGGTGCGCGAGCGCGGCGAATTCGCGGTGCGCGGCGGCATACTGGACCTTTTCGCGCCGGGATCGGGCGATCCGGTGCGGCTCGACTTCTTTGGCGATACCCTGGATTCGATCCGCAGCTTCGATCCGGCCAGCCAGCGCACGGTGGGCCAGATCAAGGGGCTTTCGCTGGTTCCCATGAGCGAGGTGCTGCTCTCGCCCGAGGCGATCAGTCGCTTTCGCACGGCCTATATCGCCAAGTTCGGCGCGGCGACGCGCGAGGACGCGCTCTACCAGGCCGTGAGCGAAGGCAGGCGCTTCGCCGGCATGGAGCACTGGCTGCCCTTGTTCCACGAGAAGCTGGAAACGGCGTTCGACGCCCTGTCCGGCTTCCATTTCGCCATCGACTATCATCTGCGCGAGGCGGTCGCCTCCCGCTATGAACAGGTCCGCGAATACTATGAGGCCCGTCGTCAGGCGATGAGCGATACGCCGGATGGCGGCACGCCGTACAAGCCTGTCGAGCCGAATTCGCTCTATCTGCCGGCCAGTGAGATCGACCGCACGCTGACGGCCTTCAGAGCCACTGCAATCTCACCTTTCGTGCCGCCGGAGACCGCCGGACAGCGGGTGATCGCCCTGGAAGGGCGCAAGGGCAGGGGCTTTGCTCCTGAGCGGGCTTCAGGCGTCAACGTGTTCGAGGCGGTGGCGACCCACGCGGTGGAGGAGCGCGGCCGTGGCCAGCGCGTCGTGATCGCCTCCTGGACCGAGGGCGCGCGCGAGCGCATGAGCCAGGTGCTCGCCGAACACGGCATGGGCAAGCTGCGGCCGGTCGGCGATTTTGCCGGAGTGGAGGCGCTGGACAAGGGCGCCACAGCGCTTGCCGTCCTCCCCATGGAGGAGGGCTTCACGCTTCCCGGCCTCACCGTCATCGGCGAGCAGGACATTCTGGGCGACCGCCTCGTGCGCCGGACCGCGCGCAAGCGCAAGGCGAGCGATTTCATCGCCGAGGCGACGGCGCTCAATGAGGGCGACATCGTCGTGCATGTGCAGCACGGTATAGCGCGCTTCGTGGGGTTGAAGACCATCGAGGCGGCCGGCGCGCCGCGCGACTGCCTCGAACTGCGCTATGCCGGCGACGACAAGCTGTACCTGCCGGTCGAGAACATCGAGCTTCTGTCGCGCTACGGTTCATCGGACGCCGAGGCCACCCTCGACAAGCTGGGCGGGGTGGCGTGGCAGTCGCGCAAGGCCAAGCTCAAGAAGCGCCTTCTGGAGATGGCGGATCACCTGATCCGCATTGCCGCCGAGCGCGCCATGAAGCGCACGGAGCGCCTGCTCGCGCCCGAGGGCGTCTATGACGAATTCGTCGCCCGCTTCCCGTATGACGAGACCGAGGATCAACTGGCGGCGATCGATTCCGTGCAGGACGACCTGGCGTCGGGCACCCCTATGGATCGCCTGGTTTGCGGCGATGTCGGCTTCGGCAAGACCGAGGTCGCGCTGCGGGCCGCCTTCATCGCCGCCATGGCGGGCCGTCAGGTCGCGGTTGTGGTGCCGACGACACTGCTGGCTCGGCAGCATTTCAAGACCTTCTCCGAGCGCTTTCGCGGCCTGCCGCTGAATGTGCGCCACGCTTCGCGCCTGGTTCCGGCGAAGGAGGTCAGCGAGACGCGAAAGGGCCTTGCCGACGGCACGGTCGACATCGTGGTCGGTACCCATGCGCTGCTGGCCGCTTCAGTCAAGTTCGATCGCCTTGGCTTGCTGATCATCGACGAGGAGCAGCGCTTCGGCGTCAAGCACAAGGAACGGCTGAAGGATCTGCGCTCCGACGTGCATGTTCTGACGCTGACGGCGACGCCGATTCCGCGCACGCTGCAACTGGCGCTCACCGGCGTTCGCGAGCTCTCGCTGATCACCACCGCGCCGGTGGACCGGCTGGCGGTGCGCACCTTCATCTCGCCCTTCGATGCGCTGACGGTTCGCGAGGCGCTGCTGCGGGAGCGCTATCGCGGCGGACACAGCTTCTATGTCTGCCCGCGCATTTCCGACCTTGCGGAGCAGAAGGCGTTTCTGGACGCGCATGTGCCCGAACTGAAGGTCGCTGTCGCCCATGGCCAGATGGCGCCTGGCGAACTCGATGACGTGATGAACGCCTTCTATGACGGGCAGTACGATGTGCTGCTGTCGACCACGATCGTGGAATCCGGCCTCGACATTCCCACCGCGAACACCCTGATCGTCTACCGCGCCGACATGTTCGGCCTTGCCCAGCTCTACCAGTTGCGCGGGCGTGTCGGGCGGGCCAAGACCCGCGCCTATGCGCTGTTCACGCTGCCGGTGCGCAAGAGCCTGACCGCCAATGCCGAGCGCCGGCTCAAGGTGCTGCAGTCTCTCGATTCGATCGGCGCGGGCTTTGAACTCGCCAGCCACGACCTCGATATCAGGGGCGGTGGCAATCTGCTGGGCGAGGAGCAGTCCGGCCACATCAAGGAAGTGGGGTTCGAGCTGTACCAGCAGATGCTGGAGGAGGCGGTCGCCGAATTGCGAAACAATGGCGAGGCCGCGACCGAACGCGAATGGTCGCCGCAGATCGCCGTCGGCACGCCGGTGCTGATTCCCGAGGATTTCGTGCCGGACCTGCAGCTTCGGCTCGGATTGTATCGCCGGCTGGCCGATCTGCGCGAACCCGGCGAGATCGACGATTTCGGCGCGGAACTGATCGACCGCTTCGGTCCGTTGCCGACCGAGGTCGATCACCTGCTAAAGATCGTCTACGTCAAGGGACTTTGCTTCAAGGCGAATGTCGAGAAGCTGGATGCCGGCCCCAAGGGCTGCGTCATCCAGTTCCGCAACGCCAGTTTCGCCAATCCCGTGGCGTTGGTGCGCTGGATCGGAGAGCAGTCGAGCCTGGCGAAGATACGGCCCGACCAGTCGATCGTGCTGCAGCGCGATTGGGCGACGCC
>JAUIBM010000196.1 GCA_030428345.1 Alphaproteobacteria bacterium
GGGCGAACTTGAGCCGACCTTGAAGATGTTGAAGTCGACCGGCGCGAAATCCGTTCTGGGTCTGCGCGACGTGATGGATTCCTCCGCGCATCTGAAGGCCGAATGGACGCCGAAATCCATGCTCGCCAAGATGAACGAGTTCTATGACCGCATCTGGGTCTATGGGCCGGAGCGTTTCTGGAATCCGCTTGGCGGGCTCGACCTTCCGCAGGGACTGGACGAGCGCGTGCACTATGTTGGCTGGCTGCAGCGCGAATTGCCCGCCTATCACAGTTCCGACATGCATTTTCTCCCCGAGGACTACATCCTGGTAACCGCCGGGGGAGGGGGCGACGGCAGCCAGATGATGGAGCAGGTGCTGGCCGCGCGCGAGCACGACTGGCAGAACGACTACCCCATCGTCATGGTGCTGGGGCCGTTCATGAAGCCGGAAAGCCGCGAGCGCATCCGCCTGCGCGCCTCGAGGCTCGCCAATGTGCTGGTCATCGATTTTGAATCCCGTCTGGAGGTCGTTCTGGAGCGGGCCATCGGCGTCGTCGGAATGTGCGGCTACAACACCTTTTGCGAGGTCCTTTCCTTTGACCGCAAGGCGCTGTTCGTTCCGCGCACCCATCCGCGCGAGGAACAGTTCATTCGCGCCAGCCGGGCGCGCGAGCTGGGGCTGTGCGAAATGCTGACTCCGGAAGAAGCCTCCATTCCCGATGTCATGGCGCGTGCACTGCGCCGTCTTCCGGAGATGGCCAATCCGTCCGACAGGCTGGCGCGCAACGATCTGTCGGGCCTCGACCTCATTTGCGACGACATCGAGGAACTGGTGGCAGGGGCGCGGCCGCGCCGGCGCGGCATTGATCGCCCGGCAGATGCCCTTTCCGCCGCCGATGTCTGATTCCGCAGGCAGGGTAGGGGTCGTCCTGAAGGGCTATCCGCGCCTTTCGGAGACATTCATCGCCCAGGAAATCCTGGAGCTGCAGCGCGCCGGCTTCGATCTGGAAATCATTTCGCTGCGCCATCCAACCGACAAGAGCGTTCATCCGACTCATCGCGAGATTTCCGCTCCTGTCGGCTATCTGCCCGAATATCTGCATGACGAGCCGATGCGGGTCCTCCGGGCCTGGTTGAGCGCCCGTCGTCTGCCCGGCTATGGCGCCGCACTTCGTTCCTTCCTTGGCGACCTTTGGCGCGACCGGACCCGCAACCGCATCCGGCGCTTCGGCCAGGGATTGGTCATCGCGGCCGAATATGCGCCGCGCCTTTCGCTTCTCTACGCGCATTTCATCCACACCCCGGCTTCGGCCGCGCGCTATGCCAGCCTGATGACCGGAATTCCATTTGCGGTTTCGGCCCATGCCAAGGACATCTGGACGACGCCTGCCTGGGAGTTGGCCCAGAAGCTGGCGCAGTGCGAGTGGTGCGTAACGTGCACGGCCGGGGGCAGGGCGGAACTGGCGCGTCACGCGCCGGACCCCCGAAAGGTGCAACTCGTCTATCATGGCATCGATTTGAGCCGATTCCCCGCGCCCGAGCCTGCCGAACCTCCCGGCGAGACGGCCCCGGTGCGCTTCCTGACAGTCGGCAGGGCGGTGGAGAAAAAGGGCATCGATACGCTGATCGATGCGCTGGCGCTGCTTCCGCCCACGCTCGACTGGCGCTGGACCCACATCGGTGGAGGTCCGTTGCGCGATGCGTTGAAGGCAAGGGCGCTCGCCAATGGCCTCGCCGATCGATGCGCCTTTCTGGGGTCCCTGCCGCAGGAAGAGGTGTTGAAAGCCTATCGCACGCACGACCTCTTCGTCTTGCCGTGCCGGATAGACGCCGATGGCGACCGCGACGGGCTGCCCAATGTGCTGGTCGAGGCGCAATCGCAGGCGCTGCCCGTGCTCACGACGCCGGTGTCCGGCATTCCCGAACTCATCGCCGAGGGCGAAAACGGCGTGTTCGTCCATCCGGATGACCCCGCCGGTCTTGCCGCGAAGCTTCAGGAACTTGCGGCGGACGCCGGATTGCGCGCCAGGCTCGGCCGGGAGGGCGAACGTCGCGTCAGGACGCGGTTCGACCACAGGGCGACCATCGTGGAACTCGAGGCGCTGCTGACGGCGAGCTTGCGGGGGCGGACGGCAGGCTCTGCGGCATGAGTTCGTCGAAATCCCCAACCGTCTTGTTCTATGTTCAGCACCTTCTGGGAATCGGCCATGTATTCCGGGCCACCCGGGTCGCCCGGGCCTTGAGCCGCGCCGGAGCGTGGGTGTTCCTGGCATGGGGCGGGACGCGGCTTCCCTCGATCGATCTTTCGGGCCTTGAGATGATCTGGCTTGATCCGGTCAAGGCCGACGGGGCGATGTTTTCAGCGCTGGTGGATCCCGATGGCGCGCCATTTGGCGAGGAGCGCAAGACCGCCCGGCGCGACGCGCTGATCGGAGCTCTCGATCGGCTTCGACCCGACATCGTCATCACCGAAGCCTTCCCTTTCGGGCGGCGACAGATGCGCTTTGAACTCGAGCCCTTCATGCTGGCGGCGCGCGAGGCGCCATGGAGGCCGCTGACCATCGCCTCGATCCGCGACATCATGCAGGAGAACCGCAAGGAGAGCCGGGTTTCCGAATCGCTGGATTGGTTCCGTCGCTGCTACGATCTGCTGCTCGTGCATGGCGACCCGTCCCTCATCCGTATCGAAGAGACCTTGCAGGGAGCATCCGCGATCCTCGACAAGGTCCGGTACAGCGGACTCGTGACGCCTGATGCGCCAGATCTGACGGTGGAACCCTCGCACCGCGCCGATGTGGTGGTTTCCGCTGGAGGCGGCGCTGTCGGCCACGCGCTCACGCGGGCGGCGATCGGCGCGAACCGGCATAGCGCGCGCCTCCCCGCCAACTGGCTGCTGGTCGTCGGCCCCGAGCGCGACGAAGCGGAATACGCGGCGCTTGAGCAGGCGGCGGGAGCCGGGATGACGGTCGTCCGCTTCGTGCCGGATCTTGCGCGGGTGCTGGCTTCCGCCCAGGTCTCGGTGTCGCGGGCGGGCTATAATACCGTCGGCGATCTGCTGCGCGCACGCTGCCGCTCCGTGCTCGTGCCCTTTGCCGGCGGGCGGGAGACCGAGCAGATGCGAAGGGCGTCACTGCTGCGCGACAGGGGCCTGGTGGCGATGCTCACCGACGAGGAATTGTCGCCGCGCAGCCTGGGGCAGGCTGTCGATCGAGCCGCCACGCTGCCGCCGCTCGCCGCCGATCTGGCATGTGACGGCGCGGCGAGGAGCGCGGAGATCGTGCTCGAGGAGTATCGCCGCCTTCGCGCCGGCGACGGGCGAGACGCATGATCTTCACTTGCCCCTAAGGCACGTGATCATGCGCCGCTAATCTTGACTAATGAGTTCAGGTTAAATAGTCAGACCCGATGCAATTCCGGTCCGCAACCCGGCCGGCATACAAGGAGTTTGCCATGCGTCTGCCCTCAAGCCCGTTCCTTTCCGCCCGCCGCATCTGGTGTGCGGGCCTGGCCGCGACAGCAATGTCGGTCATTGCTCATGCCCCGGCATCGGCGGCCGACGAGGTCAATATCTACTCCTATCGCCAGCCCGAACTCATCCAGCCTGTACTGGATGCCTTCACCGAGGAAACCGGAATCAGGACGAACGTCCTGTTTCTCGACAAGGGTCTGGAGGAACGTATCGCCGCCGAAGGGCGCAATTCGCCGGCCGACGTGATCCTGACGGTCGATATCGGCAGGCTGGACAACGCCAAGTCGATGGGCGTGACCCAGTCCGTGAATGAAGTCGCGATCAACACGCACATTCCGGCCCAATACCGCGACCCGCAGGGCAACTGGTTCGGCCTGACGACGCGTGGACGGGTGGTCTATGCGTCTCGCGACAGGGTCCCCGAAGACGCCATCACCTATGAGGAACTTGCCGATCCGAAATGGAAGGGGCGGTTCTGCATGCGCGACGCCCAGCATTCCTACAATATAGGCCTCTTCGCCTCGATGATCGCGCATCACGGCGCCGAATTCACTGAGAAATGGCTTGCCGGCCTTCGCGAGAATCTGGCGCGCAAGCCGTCCGGCAACGATCGCGGGCAGGCGAAAGCCATTTACGCCGGCGAGTGCGACGTGGCTCTGGGCAACACCTATTATGTCGGGCTGATGCTGACCAACGACAAGGAACCGGAGCAGAAGGAATGGGCTGCATCGATCAAGGTCCTGTTTCCCAATGCGGGCGACCGAGGCACCCATGTAAACATCTCCGGCATGGCGATGGCGAAATACGCGCCGCATCGCGATGCGGCGATCCGGCTTATGAGCTTCCTGGCGAGCCCGAAAGCCCAGCAGATCTATGCCGAGCAGGTCTATGAGTATCCGATTTCGCCGGACGCGGAGCCATCCGACGTGGTCAAGGGCTTTGGTGAGATCAAGCCGGACGCCTTGCCGCTTGACGAGATCGCGAAATACCGCAAGCTCGCCTCGGAGCTGGTCGACAAGGTTGCGCTGAATGATGGTCCTCGCAATTGAGGACCGATCGACAATAAGACCGGGCGGCCTCGTGCCGCCCGGTTTTTTTGTGCTCGTTCGCCCCGGGTCGTTCGCTCCGAGAGTCTCGGCCGGTGCTCAGTGATGCGCCACTCGCCTCTCGGCGCCGCTCTGCCTTGCCTCGAACGCGTTTAGCGCCTCGGCGCAGACGTCGAGATGTCGCGGCGCCAGATGGGCGTACCTCAGCGTCATCGCGAGGGTCTTATGACCCAGAAACTCCTGGATGCGCTTGATGTCGACGCCGTTCTGGGCGAGACGCGATGCGCAGGTGTGCCGAAGGATATGCGGGACAACCTGGGGATCTTTCTGCAGGCCGGCGCGAGCCTTGGCCCTCAGCCAGGCGTTACGAAAATTTGCGTACCGCACCATCGTGAACGGCCCGGTCGGCGATTTGCCGCGCTGGCGTTGCAAGGCGTCCATGGCCGATTGGGTGAGGGGCACTGTTCGCGGCGTGTTCGCCTTGGTTTCCCAGAAGGTCGCGCGACCATCGCTGATATCGGCCCAGGTCAGTTGAAGTGCTTCGCCGACGCGTGCGCCGGTCGATACGAGAAACTTTGCCAGCGCTTCGTAATTGGCGTCGATCGCGCCGAGGCACGCAAACAGAAACGCTTCCTCGTCCCACGACAGAAAGCGAATGCGGCCATTCTTTTCAGGAAGCTTGGTGAAATCGGGCAAACGGTCAATCCCGCCATTGCGCTGATGCTTGCGCAAGAGCTTGGAAAGGCTCGCCATCTTTCGATTGATCGTGGAGTTTCGATTACCCTTGGCCCTGAGGGTCGATGTGATGGCGTCCAGCAGGCGATTGTCGAAACGATCCAGCCCGTGACTTTCCACTATATCTTGAATTTCAAAGATATAGCCCTTGCACGTCTCTTTATGCTGGCCGGACTCCCAAAGGACATCGGCATAGGATTTCCAGATGCCGATAAGATCGAGTTTTGTCATAGCGCTCTCCCCTGACCGAGGAAGCAATAGCACTTCGCCGCCGTCAGGCAAGCTGGCAGCGTTGTATTTTTTGTGACATTTTCGCGCACCCCTCAGCGCGCTACTTCTTCGGTCGCTTCTGTGTGATTCTTGTTATTTTTCCGCGATCATGCGGCGCGACAACTCTTCCAGTTCCTCCCTTGGCTTGAACGCAAACGCCGCACACGGCGGTGGGTTCGTTCGCGCCCGATTTCCAGACGGAGGCCCGGATTGGCCCCCAATGCGAAACCGGAAATAGCGGATGGCACGATAATTTGACTTCTGTTTCGTGCGATCGGCAATTTCGGCTCTGAACAGAAAGGCCCGGATTGCTCCGGGCCTTTCAATTTCAGCTTGTTCGATTAGAACGAGCGAACGATACGCAGCGAGAACTGGCCGTAATTGCCGCCGTTGGCATACTTGTCGTCAAAGCTGACGGCCTGATACTCAGGCTGGATCAGCAGGCCGGGAACAATGTTCCATGCCAGACCGACGGTCCAGGTTTCACCGCTGTTGTCGCTGCCGCACGCAGTGTTGGATCCGCCGCACACGCCGTAATTGTCATAGTACTGGTCGGCGTAGTCGGCATAGCCACCGAAGAGCAGCATGTTCTCTGTCAGCTGGTACTGTGCGGTGACCGCCCAGACATGACCCTTGACGTAGTCGGTGTCGCCATTGTCGGCCATGTACCAGCCGCCAAACTTGAAGCCGTTGCCGAAGTCGTAGTCGGCGCGGACCTTCC
>JAUIBM010000197.1 GCA_030428345.1 Alphaproteobacteria bacterium
CAATACCATGGTCTTCGGCCAGGAGGTTGTAATCAACACGCTGCCTTCCATCCGCCGAATGGCCGAGTTGATTCGCGGGGCGGGGGTTCGCCCTGAAATCGAACTCTTCGACAGCGGCGACATCGCGATCTTCAACACGCTCATGGCCGAAGATTGCTTCGAGAAACCGCCGCTCTGCTCGATCGTGATGGGCGTCAAATACGGTTTCATGCCCTCGCCGGAAACCGTGCTCTACGCCCGAAGCCTGTTGCCGCGCGAGGCGATCTGGACCGCTTTCGGCACCGGCGCGATGGCATATCCGATGCTGGCGCAATCGCTTGTCGCCGGCGGGAATGTGAGGATAGGAATGGAAGACGCTGTGTGGCTTTCGCGCGGGGTCAAGGCGCCGTCCAATGCCGCAATGGTCGAAAAGGCGCGCCGGATCATGGATGACCTCGGCGTGGAATTGCTCGGGCCCAGCCAGACCCGCAATATGCTTGATCTGTGAGAATCGGGGAACGTTCATGCTTACACTTTTTCATTCGCCCGCCAGCTGCTCGAACGGCATCCTGTTTCTTCTGAACGAGATTGGCGCATCCTTCGACACCCGGATTTTGGATGTCAGGCAGGGAGAGCAGCGTTCCGCGAGCTACCTTTCGGAAAACCCCAAGGGCAAGGTTCCGGCCCTGAAGATCGGGAATGGGAGCGTCCTGACTGAGTTCCAGTCCATCGCCTATTGGCTGGCCAATGCATTCCCCGGGGCGGGGCTCTGGCCGGACGATCTCGAAGCGCAAACCCGCACCTTGTCTGCGCTCGATTTTATTGTCGGCTCCGTTCACATGCGGGGCTTCACCTTCGCCAAGGTGCCGCAGAAATTCCTCGACGACGAAGCGGGCCAGGCTGCGCTGCGAGCGCATGGCCGCAACGAGGTCGGCAAGGGCCTGAAGATCCTTTCGGAAATGATGGGCGAGCAAGACTATCTTCTCGGCGAATTCGGAATTGCCGACACAGGCTTGATCTACGTGCTCGATTGGGCGGAGGAGGAAGGCATCGAAATACCCGCCAACCTCTCGGCCTGTCTGGCGCGGTTGCGCCAGCGCGCCTCGTTCGAGAAGTCGGCCGGCCTTTGGAAACGCTGAATTGCGCGACGCGGGAGCCATGGTGAAGGCGAGAAACATTCTCTTCGTGATGTTCGACCAGCTTCGCTGGGACTATCTGAGCTGCTACGGGCATCCGCACTTGGCGACGCCCAATATGGACCGGCTGGCGGCGATGGGCGTCAAATTCACCCGCGCCTATGTGCAGGCGCCGCTCTGTGGGCCCTCGCGAATGTCGACCTATACCGGCCGATACGTCCACAGCCATGGCGCAAGCTGGAATGGGACGCCGTTGAAAGTCGGCGAACAGACGATGGGCGATCATCTGCGTGACGCTGGCATGGGGTGCTGGCTGGTCGGCAAGACCCATATGCACGCCGATGCGGAGGGCATGCGGCGGCTCGGCCTGGATCCGGATAGCATCATCGGGGCGCGTGTGGCGGAATGCGGCTTCGACGTTTTCGAGCGCGACGACGGCATGCGCGCGGTCGGGCCCGACGGGCCGTTGGTCGAGCCGGGCGGGGACGCCTATGACGACCATCTGCGCCGGCGCGGCTATGAAGGCGACAATCCCTGGCACGACCACGCAAATTCCGGCGTGAGTGAAGCTGGAGACGTGCTGTCGGGTTGGTTCATGAAGAATGCCGGTGAGGCGGCCAATATCGAGGAGGAAGACAGCGAGACGCCTTATCTGACCCGTCGCGGCATGGCGTTCATCGAGAGCCGGGGAGAGGAGCCCTGGCTGTGCCACCTGAGCTACATCAAGCCGCACTGGCCCTATGTCGTGCCGGCGCCCTATAACGACATGTACGGGCCGGACGCGATCGTCCCGCCAGTCCGCGGCCAGGATGAGTTCGACAATGCCCATCCGGTGCTGAAGGCCTTCATGACCTCGCCTGTCGGGAAGGCGTTCAGCCGGGAGGAAGTGCGCAACGCCGTGATCCCGGCCTATATGGGACTGATCAAGCAATGCGACGACCAGTTCGGCGTCCTCCTCGACTGGCTGGAAGAAACCGGGCGGCTGCGGGACACGATGATCGTGCTTACCTCCGATCACGGCGATTTTCTGGGCGATCACTGGATGGGCGAGAAGACCTTCTTTCACGATGCCGCTGTCAAGGTTCCTTTGATCGTCTTCGATCCCTCGCCGGAAGCCGACGGCACGCGCGGAACGGTCTGCGACGAACTCGTGGAGGCGATCGATCTGGCGCCGACATTTGTCGAGATTGCGGGAGGGAGGGTTCGCGACCATGTCCTGGAAGGCTGCTCATTGCTGCCCTTGTTGCACGGCAAGCAGGGCTGGAGCCGGGATGCGGTAATCAGTGAATATGACTTTGCCGCCACACCGATTGCCGATCGGCTGGGGCTTTCGGTCCGCGACAGCGTGATGTTCATGGTCGCCGACAAGCGTTGGAAACTGATCCACTGCGAGGGCGGCTTTCGCCCGATCCTGTTTGATCTCGACCGCGATCCCGAGGAGTTGCACGATCTCGGGGACAGCGAAGCCCATACCCAGATCATTTCGCAGATGTACGACAAGCTTTTCCGCTGGGCGCGCCGCCCATCGCAGCGCACCACCCGCAGCGAGGAACAGCTGATCGAGCTTAGAACAGCACTGCGCCGACGCGGCGTCGTCCTTGGCGTCTATGATGAGAACGAGATACCGCTCGATCTGACCGTTCACTATCGCAATCGAACGGCCCGGATCCGGAGACCCCGCGGGCAATAGCGCCGCTCGGCTGCGGCGCGGTATTCCTCGCCGGCCTCGTTGGCGCGCGAAGCTCGATCGTCGTGGCGGAGCCTGCGTGTCCGCCACGTGAACGACCCGCGCCTTCAAATGGACTTCCACACCTGGGTGAGGCTGAAAAGGGGCGACCCTAGAACAGGCGCTGAGCACGATGGAAGGACACGGATAATGGGCGGATATCCCGGCGAGATCGCTGTTGTCATCGTTGGAGCAGGCCCCACCGGTCTGACCGCCGCAAATCTGCTGTGCGCATTGGGCGTTTCATGCATCGTCCTTGAGCGCGAAAGCGCTCCCCTCGACCTGCCGCGCGCAATCGTCCTGGACGACGAAGGGATGCGGACCTTTCAGGTCTTTGGCATCGACAAGACGTATATCGCAAAGGCTGCCGAGGGCGATGGCGCGCGGTATTATGACGATGCCGGAAAGTGTTTCGCCGTTACCGGGCGGGGGCCCAGAAACTACGGCTTCGCCAAGCGGCATTTCATCAACCAGCCCGAGTTGGAGACGGAGTTGCGCGACCGCCTGGAGGCGCAATCCCCGGGCGCGCTGCGCTTCTCCTCGCAGGTGCTCGACATCGTGGACCATGGCGAGGGCGCGGTGGTCTCGGTGCGCGATGCGACAGGCGCGAGACATGAGATCAGGACCCAATGGGTTCTGGCCTGCGACGGCGGGCGCAGCCCCATCCGCGAACGCCTCGGGATCGCGATGTCGGGCAGCACCTACAAGCAGGACTGGATCGTGCTGGACATGCTGAACGATCCGGACCGCTCCAACTATTCGAAATTCATCTGCAGTTCAGCCCGGCCGACGGTGAGCGTGCCCGCGCCTCGCGGCGGTCGGCGCTACGAGTTCATGGTGCTCGACGGGGAAACCCGCGAGCAAGTGCTGGAAAATGCGTTTCTGGCCGATCTTCTGAGGCCGTACCGGGCTCTGGAGTCTGACGATCTGGTCCGCAAGACCGTCTACACCTTCCATGCGCGAATGGCGGAGCGCTTTCGAACTGGGCGCATATTGCTGTTGGGCGATGCGGCGCACTTGACGCCGCCCTTTGCCGGGCAGGGCATGAATGCAGGGTTCCGCGATGCGCACAACGTGGCATGGAAAACCGCCTGCGTCCTGCGGGGCGGGGCGGATTCGAACATTCTGGACAGTTACGAACTCGAGCGGCGCAAGCCTGCCTGGGACATGATCCAGCTGGCCGTCACCATGGGCAATTTCGTCATGCCCTCGGACGCGGAACAAATACTGTTCCGGGACCTGCTGGTGAAGGCGCTCGAGCCTTTTCCGAATGTGCGCGACTACCTGATCCAGATGCGTTTCAAGCCGAAGCCGAAATACGAGTCGGGCCTGTTTCTGGACATGGAAAGTCCTGTATTCGAGGCGTCTCTGGTCGGCGAGATGATCCCGCAGCCTCTGGTGGCGGCAGGGCAGGCGGAAGCCCTGCTGGACGAGTATCTGGGACCGGGCTTTGCCCTGATCGGGCAGAGCGATCGCGCCAGGGCCGCTCGGTCCGGACTGGAAAGCAAAACCTATCTCGGGCTGCCGCTCGCCAAGGTTGATCTCAATGCTTTCGGGCGTGACGCCGATGGCGCGTTGAATATCCTCGATGGCGAGGTCGCACGTCCGTTGCTGACCCATCGGGATCAGATCCTTCTGATCCGGCCGGACCGGTATTGCGCGATGGCGGTGTTCCCCGAAATGCTGGGCGAGGCGCTGGCGCGCTATGAACGGATGCTTGCGGGGGACGGCTCCGCGAAGGGAACGGTTTGATCCCTGATCTGTCGGGAACATCGAACGTCCGGCAAGCGGACAGGTGCGGGGGAGGCGTTGTGCCGCCGGGCCAGACGTTGAAGTCTGACGCAGGACGATGTCGGCCAGCGCGCCGGCGCGGGAGGGGATGCAATGCGCGATGTTGTTCGCAAGTCGAGGGCTGTGGCGCGGGCGTTCGCGCTGGTCGGATTTACAGGGCTGCTGCTGCTTGCCCTGATGACGAGCCTGGATGTGCTGCTGCGGTGGCTGTTCAATATGCCGATCCAGGGTGTCAATGACGTCAGTTCTGTCGTCATGGCTGTCGTAATCGCGGTCTGCATTCCGGCAAATCTTGCGATGAAGCAGAACATCAAGGTCGAGGTCTTCGGTGCGATCGCCGGCAATCGGTTGAATGCGATCCTGGAGGTTTTCGCGAGCCTGCTCACTCTCGTGTTCATTGTCGCAATCGCCACCCAGTTCGTTCCCTATGCGAGCGGCCTGAAGGAAACGGGCGACAGGACCTGGGTTCTGGGTTGGCCCGTATGGCCTTGGTGGAGCGTGGCCGCGGCCATGATGTGGGTCGCCGTCTGCATCCAGGCGATCGTCGTCCTGGATGACATTTTCGCGTTGGTTTTGCCGGATGATCGCGCGGAAGCGCACCCGAGCTCGCCGGACGCGTTGCTCTGACATGGGCGGCAAACGGACAGAACCGCAAAGGAAATACCCGTGATGGATCCGCTCCTGCTTGCTGCGCTCGGCTTCTGCGTGATGCTCCTGCTGATCGCGCTGCACGTGCCGATCGGCATCGCGATGGCGCTTGTCGGGGTGGCCGGCTTCGCCCAGGTCACGGGCTGGGGGCCCGCTCTGTCGCTGATGGCGAGCGAGCCGGCCTCGGCCATGGGTAATCTGGACCTGGCCGTCATCCCGCTTTTCATGCTCATGGGCAGCCTGGCCGCGGCCGGAGGGTTGGCTTCCGACGTCTACGAGATGGCCAACGCCCTGTTCGGCCATCGTCGCGGCGGTCTTGCCACGACTACCGTTGTCGCCAGCGCCGGATTTGGCGCGATCTGCGGGTCCGGTGTCGCCACCACCGCCACCTTCGGACGCGTTGCCATGCCGGAAATGCTGTCGCGGGGCTATCAGCCGGGGCTTGCGGCTGGGTCGATCGCAGCCGGTGGCACGCTTGGTATCATCGTTCCCCCTTCCAGCATGATGATCCTCTACGCGGTCCTTACCGAGCAGTCTGTGCTCGAACTGTTCACCGCCGCCATCGTCCCGGCAGCATTGGCGGTGCTGCTCTACGCGATTGCGGTGCAGGTTGCGGTCGCCCGGAATCCGGAGGCCGCGCCGAGGGCCGAAAAAATGCCTTTGAGGGAAAGGCTCTCCGCGGTTGCACACGGCTGGAGCGTGATCGTGCTGGCCGTTGTCGTTCTGGGCGGGATCTATTCCGGCATCTTCACGGTAAACGAGGCTGCTGCGGTCGGCGTCGTGATCGCCTTCCTGTTCGGCGTAGCGCGTCGCCGGATCGATCGCCGGACATTCCTGCGGGTGATGTCCGAAGCAAGCGCCGCGACGGCCATGATCTACATCATGGTCTTCGGGGCCACGATCTTTTCCTATTTCGTAGCTGTCAC
>JAUIBM010000198.1 GCA_030428345.1 Alphaproteobacteria bacterium
ACTCGCCCGCCCGCCCGAGTCTCGCCGCATTGTTCAACCGGGTGACACTCGCCATCGAGAGACGTCTGCACGAACCGGAACTGTCGGCCGGCCGCATCGCCCGGACAGAGGGCATTTCCGAGCGCTATCTGCAGAAGCTGTTCGAGCAGAATGGCGAAAGCTTCACCCATTATTTGCGCGAGCGCAGGTTGCAGCGGGCGCGCGCGGCGCTGGTCGCGCCCGGAGACGTCCGCGTCCCGGTGGCCGATGTCGCCTATAATTGCGGCTTCGGCGATGCGGCGAATTTCAACCGCATCTTCAAGGAGCGCTTCGGCCTTCCGCCTGGCGCCTTCCGCAGCCGCCACACCGATCGCGCGGGCGATGGCGCGATCGCCGAGCAGCGCGGATGGCCGGTCAAGGCGCTGGTCGACAAGAAGCCGCTACGGCTCGACGGGATCGGGGCAGGCCCGCAGGACGAGGCGGGCGACCATGGCGAGGCCGCGCCGGCGACCACCCACCGGCTGCCCGTCAGCGTCGCCAATGTCCATTGGGGCTATTTCAGCCGGTCATTGCGACCTGTCCTGGAAATGCGCTCCGGCGACACCGTCGAGGTCGAGACGCTCACCCAGCACGCATCCGACGACCCCGATCTGATGATCCGCGGCGACAGCGCCGCCGAGGAGGTGTTCTTCTGGACGAAGGACAGGAAGTCGATCGACCGCCGGGGCGCCGGCCCCCAGGACGCCTCGATCTTCGGCCGGGGCGCGGGCGAGGGGTTCGGGGTGCACATCTGCACCGGACCGATCTACATCAAGGACGCCGAGCCGGGGGACGTGATCGAGGTTCGCATCGACGACATGACGCCGCGCCCCAGCTACTCCCCGGACCATCGGGGACGCTTCTTCGCCAGCAATGTCTCGGCATGGTGGGGTTATCACTACGCGGAGCTGGTCCAGGATCCCAAATCGCGCGAGGTCGTCACGATCTACGAGATATTTCCCGAGCCGCATGGCGAGGGATACGCCAAGGCATTGTATTCCTATCGCTGGACGCCGCAGACCGATCCGTTCGGCGTGACCCACAAGACCTATGACTATCCCGGGCTGCCGGTGGACAGGAGCACGATTGAAATCTCCGAGCAGGTGCTGCGGGATGTGCGCATCCCGCTGCGGCCGCATTTTGGCGTGATTGCGCTTGCGCCGCGCGAGGTCGACCTGATCGATTCCGTTCCCCCGTCCTATTTCGGCGGCAATATCGACAATTGGCGCCTGGGCAAGGGCGCCGCCGTCTACCTTCCGGTTTCGGTCCATGGCGGATTGTTGTCGATCGGCGATCCGCATGCGGCGCAAGGCGATGGCGAACTTGCGGGGACGGCGATCGAATGCTCGATGATCGGACGGTTCACCTTCATCCTGCACAAGAAGGACGGACGCTTTGCCGATCTCACCTACCCGCTGATCGAGACGCCCGACGAATGGGTGTTGACCGGCTTCAGCCATCCCAATTATCTCGCCGAGTTCGGCGCCAAGGGGCAGGGCGAGGTCTACGCCAAGTCCTCGCTCGATCTCGCCATGAAGGATGCCTTTCGCAAGGCGCGGCGCTTCCTCATGGGCGCTCAGGGCCTGAGCGAGGACGAAGCCATTTCCGTGATGTCCGCGGCGGTGGATTTCGGCGTCACCCAGGTCGTCGACGGCAATTGGGGTGTGCACGCGATCATCCGCAAATCGCTTTTCGCAACCTGACAGGACGCCAGCGCATGCAGTTCCACATGATTGCCGGCGGCCCGAAGCCGGTCGCTCCCTTCAGCCATGCCGTCGAGGCCGACGGCTTCGTCTTTGTCACCGGGCAGATGCCCGACACCCCGCAGGCGCCTGGCGTTCTTCCCGAGGGCATCGAGGCGCAGACCCGCAATGTCGTGGCCAATCTGTCGACCGTCCTCGCCGGCCTCGACCTGGGGCTTGAGCATGTGGTGATGGCGCGCATCTACCTGACCTGCTTCAGCCGGGACTATGAGGTCATGAATACGGTCTGGCGCAGCTATTTTCCGCCGGACCGCCTGCCCGCCCGCACATGCGTCGGCGTGAACGGCCTGGCCTATGACGCGCTGGTCGAGATCGATCTGGTGGCGCGGCGGCCGGGCGTCTGACGAGGCGCTGATCGCCCTTCGCAGGACCGGAACGGCCGCGCTAGCTGCTCCTGAAGCCCAGCGCCGAGCGGACCCTGGCGGCCGCTTCGAGCATCCTGGTCAGATGGATCGGCATTCCCTCGCCGACCATCTGCGGCGTCAGCCCCGCCATCGACAGGGCGCAAACGATGTTGCCGTCATCATCGAGCACGGGCACGGCGATGGCCGCCAGACCGAGCGCCACGTCGTCGACCGCGAATTCCCAGCCGCGCGCGCGTATCTCGCGCAGATGCTCGCGCAACAGCGCCGGATCGATCTGCGCGCTGGGCGTGACCGGCTCCATCGGGCCTGACAGCGCCGCCTCGATTTCCGCCTCCGACTGATAGGCCAGCAACAGCTTGGGCGCGCCCCCGATATTGAGCGGCAAGGTGCCGCCGACAGACCACCAGTGCACCTCCATTCCCTTCATGTCGTGCAGCCGTTCAAGGCATACCGCGCTGTGGTCCTGATAGACCGAGAGGAAGGTCGTCAGATGTAGTTCGGAGGCAATCCCGGCGAGCACCGGCACCGCGACCGATCGCAGGTCGAAGCTGTCGACGACGCTGGATGCGAGCGTCCGGATGATGCGCCCGAGGCCGTATTTCTGGTTGGCCGGATCCTGCACCACAAAGCCGGAATTGATGAGCGTCACCAGCAGCCTGCGCGTGGTGCCCTTGTCGAGGCCGGTAGCGCCGGAAACCTCGGAAAGCGATTGCAGCGGACGCAGGCGGAACGAGCGCAGAATGTCCATTGCGCGCGCCACCGCGCGAACATTCATGCCGGACCGGTCCGTCGAACCAACATCCTCCATGCGTCTCCTCCTTCCAGCCCTGGGTCGAGCGCGCCGGGCGGACAGTGCCGGATACAACGCGCATCGACAAAAGAGAAGTCTACACCAATCGTTTCACGATACGAAATGGATTTTGCCTGTTGACACATATTGTCGATCCTGATTACATTTGTGCGGGGATGAGGAGGAGCTGCAGATGGCCGGATGGCGCATCGGCGATATGACCGTAGAACGGATCGAGGAGTTTTCCTCTCCGGGATACCCGCTACGCATGCAGTTCCCGGATTTCGATCCGGCGCTGTTCGACGAATTTCCCGAACTCAACGAGCTTGAGCGCCTCGATCCGGCGACCGGCGCCTCGCACGCCAGCATCCACAGCTGGCTGTTGCGCAGTGGCGACGACATCATCCTGGTCGACACAGCCACGGGGAATTTCAAGGAGCGCACCGACCCGAAATTCACCCGCTTCCACATGTTGAATACCGACTATCTGGGTCGCCTCGCCGAGGCCGGGGTGAAGCCCGAGGACGTGACCCTCGTCGTCAATACCCACATGCATGTCGACCATTCCGGCTGGAACACCCGCCTGGAGGGGGCGAGTGGGTCCCGACCTTCCCCAATGCGCGCTATGTCTTCGGGGCGGACGAATACCGCAACTGGCAGCCGGGCGGCGTGACGGCGGCGGCCCAGCCCGAAGGCGTGCCGGTGATCCGCGACAGCATCGACCCGGTCGTCGCCGCCGGCATGGTCGACTGGGTCTCCAATGGCGACCAATTGCGCCCCGGCATCACCTTCCGCGCGATTCCGGGCCACACCAGCGGGCAACTGGCGATGCAGATCGCCTCGAAGGGCGAGACGGGCATCTTCACCGGCGACTGCATGCATCGCGCCATGCAGGTCTTCAAGCCGGACCTCAATTGCTTCCTGTGCGAGGACAATGTCACCGCGCCGCGCACCCGCGCCGCCCTGCTGGAGGATTGCGCCACCCTCGGCGCGATGATCTTCCCCGCCCATTTCAGCGCACCCCATGCCGGCCGGATCGCGCGGCGAGAGGATGGCGGATTTCGTTTCCTGGCCGTTGCGCCTTCCGATTGAACGGAGCTTTTCAGATGACCGCACATGCGCGTCCGTCGCATTCAGCAGACAATGCAATCGGCGAGCTTGCCGCCGCCCTCGGCGAGGCGGTGCTGGCCGATGAGAAGACCCGCGACTATTACGCCAACGACGTCTTCTGGCAGCCGGGCATTCGCCCATTGGCCGTTGTCATGCCGGTCACGGCCGAGGGCGCGGCGAAGGCGGTTGGGCTGGCCACAAGCCATGGCCTCGCGGTCGTGCCGCGCGGCGGCGGCATGTCCTACACCAAGGGTTATTTGCCAGCCGTCGAGAACGCCGTCGTCGTCGACACCCGCAAGCTGGACCGCATCGTCGAACTGAACACCGACGATATGTACATCACGGTCGAGGCCGGCTGCACCTGGGCCAATGTCAACGCCGCGCTGGAAGGCACGGGCCTGCGCACCGGCTATTGGGGCCCGCTGTCGGGCGTCAATGCGACGGTGGGCGGCGCCCTGTCGCAGAACAGCGCCTTTTTCGGCTCCGCGCTCAATGGAACGGTCGCCGATTCCGTCATCGGGGTGACGGTCGTGCTCGCCGACGGATCATTGGTGACCACCGGCTCCGGCGGGCGCAAGGACTGCAAGCCGTTCACGCGGGAAGGCGGTCCCGATCTGACCGGAATCTTCCTTGGCGACAATGGCGCGCTCGGCCTCAAGGTCGCAGCCACCCTTAGGCTCTGGCCGCAACCGGCCGAGACCGGCTTCCTGTCCTTCGGCTTCAAGACCATGTCGGCGATGGCCGCCGTCCAGGTCGGGCTGGCGCGCGAAAGACTGGTGTCGGAAGGCTTCGGCATCGACCGGACCAAGGCTTCGCATTCGGCCAGCGTCAACCGCATTTCCGATGGGCTGAAGGCGCTCGGCAATGTCGTCAAGAGCGGCAAGACGCTGGTCTCGGGCCTCAAGGACGCCGCGTCGGTTGCCGCAGGCGGGGCAAGCTTCCTCAAGGCGCATGAATATACGCTGCATCTGGTGCTGGAAGGGCGCAACGCCTCGGAACTCGCCACCTCGATGGCGCGCGCTCGCGAAATCGGCGCGGCCCATGGCGTCGAGATCGAGAATTCGGTGCCGAAGGTGATGCGCTCCAAGCCGTTCAGCCCGGTGCGCGGCATGCTCGGCCTCAATGGCGAGCGCTGGGTGCCGATCCACGCGATCTTCCCGCTCGGCGACTGGAAGAAGGTTGTCGAGGCCAATGACGCCTTCTTCGCCGGGCGCAAGGAATTCATGCAGCGCCACGGCATCGTCTATTCGGTGATGACGATGACGGTGGGCGCGGAATTCTTCCTGGAGCCGGCATTCTATTGGGAAGACGAGATGACGCCGCTGCATGTTCGCAGCGTTGGCGAGGATGTCGTGCGGCCTTGGATGAACCGCGAGGCGAATGTCGCCACCCGCGAGGCGGTGGTCGAACTGAGGACCGCGACCCAGGACCTCTATACCAGCCTCGGGGGCGTCAACTGGCAGGTGGCGCGCGACTATCCGTTCAAATCGGTGCTGACCGGTCAGAACTGGGGCCTGTTGCAGGCGATCAAGAATGCGGTCGATCCGGCGGGATTGATGAACCCCGGCTCGCTGGGACTGGCGAGCGATCAAACGAGATAGCGGCCTGGGCCTGCTTGCCGGGCCGGCCGTGGAGGGAAAAATGGGATACACGATTTCGGAAAAGATACTTGCGCGCGCCGCCGGGCTCGATGCCGTCAGAGCCGGCGATGAGATCATGGCCAAGCCCGACTATGTGCTTGCCTATGATTTCCCCGGCTACACGGATGTCTATTTCAAGCAGATGAAGGAGGAGTTCGGCATCGAGAAGGTCGCCGAGCCCGAGCGCTTCGGCATCTTCATCGATCACATGGTTCCGGTCGCGACCCCCAAGGAAGAAGAGCTTCACCAGGGAACGCGCAAATGGTGCGCGGAAAACGGCGTGGAATTGTTCGAGCGGCGCGGCATCGGCCATCAGGTGGCGGCCGAGGTCGGCTATGCGACGCCCGGCGCCTTCGTCGTGCATTTCGACGGCCATATCAGCCAGCTCGGCACCTTCGGCACGCTCGCCATCGGCATCCGGCGCAATATCCTCGAAGCGTTCGTCCGCGAGCGCATCTCGATGAAGGTGCCGGAGACGGTGCGGGTCGAGCTG
>JAUIBM010000199.1 GCA_030428345.1 Alphaproteobacteria bacterium
CCGGCGCAGGAGCCCGAGGGCGCCACCACATGATCGAAGCCCTCGAAGGCGGTGATCACCTGTTCGGCGATTTCGCGCGCATCCTTGCGGTCGCCGGAATTGAAGGCCGGCTGGCCGCAACAGGTCTGCGTCATCGGCACATGCACCTCGCAGCCCGCATCCTCCAGCAGCTTTACCGCCGCGAAGCCGACGCTCGGACGGAACAGATCGACCAGGCAGGTGACGAACAGGCCGGTGCGAAGCGTTGCGCTCATGTTTGCGATTTCCTCTTGCGCATGGGCATTTTCGTTCCTTTTTCCTCCCGCATCGCCAGGCGAAGCCCGGCAATGCGCTCCCGGTCGGTGCGCCGCTCCAGATCCTGCGTCGCCTCGATGATGTAGTCGATATGGCTTCTCGCCGCCGCCTCCGCCGCCCTGGCATCGCCCGCCATGATCGCCTCGAAGATCGCACGATGCTGCTCCAGCAGCCGCGTGCGGCCATCCGGCAGGCTGTAGAGCCGGTCGCGATTCCTGAAAACGCCGTCCTCCAACAACCGATAACACGAACGCAAAGTGTGTAGCAGCACCAGATTATGCGCCATCTCGCCGATAAGGGCGTGAAACTCGATATCGGCGCGCGCCTCCGACGCCGCGTCGCCGGAAGCATTGGCGCTCTCCATGCGGTCCATGGCCTCGCCCAGCAGAGCCCGATCGTCGGCGGTCGCCCGCTCGGCGGCCAGCCTTGCCGTCACGCCTTCCACCTCGCGGCGATATTCCAGATAGTCCCGTGTGGCGCGCGCATGCGAGGAAAGCAGTTGGGCGACCGGCGGCGAGAACACCGTGCCGATGACATCGGCGACGAACGTGCCTTCGCCATGCCGGCTTTCCAGCAGGCCTGCCGCCTCAAGTCCCTTGATCGCCTCGCGCAGGATCGGCCGGGAGACCTCCATCTCGATGGCGAGCTCGCGTTCCGCCGGCAGGCGGTCGCCGCCCCTCAGTACGCCTTCCAGGATCAGCGCCTCGATCTGGTGCGCCGCCTCCTGCGCCGATCGTGCGTGCTGGATGGGTCTGAACAGGTTCATGGTCGGAAAACTATTCGCGGTTTACAGATTGGTCAAATTGTTTTACCAATTTTGTCGCCGCTTGCGTTCCGCTTTTTTCGGCCGACGCCCGGTCCCGCCGGATCGATCGGGCTCGTCGCGCATTGGTAGAGCCACGGGACCGTCGTGCCGGTTCAGGTACAAGGGGTTCTGTTTCAAGGGAGGTCGCCATGCACCGCATAGAGATGCCCACGCCTGACCCGCAGGTGCTTTCCCGCCGCGCCGAGATCATCGCGGCGCTTCGGGCGGCGGCAGGAACGGGCGATGTGATTTCCGATCCGGCCGAGACCCTCGCCTATGAATGCGATGCGCTGACCGCCTATCGCTGCCCGCCTCTGGCGGTGGCGCTGCCGCGCTCCACGCAGGAAGTCGCCGCGATCCTCAAGGTCTGCTCCAGCTTCGGCGTGCCGGTCGTGCCGCGCGGCTCGGGCACCTCGCTTGCCGGCGGTGCATTGCCGACCGCCGATTGCGTCGTCATCGGCGTCTCGCGCCTCAACCGCGTCCTTGAGGTCGACTATGGCGACCGCTTCATCCGGGTGCAGTCCGGCATGACCAATCTCTCCGTTACGGCGGCGGTGGAGGCCGAGGGCTTCTTCTACGCGCCGGACCCTTCCAGCCAGCTCGCCTGCGCCATCGCCGGCAACGTGGCGATGAATTCGGGCGGCGCGCATTGCCTGAAATATGGCGTCACCACCAACAACCTGCTGGGCGTCACCCTGGTGACGATCGAGGGCGAGATCATCGAAATCGGCGGGCCGTTCTGCGACCCGGCGGGCTATGATTTGCTGGGCGTCATCTGCGGTTCCGAGGGCCAGTTCGGCATCGTAACCGAGGCGGTGCTGCGCATCCTGAAAAAGCCGGAAGGCGCTCGGCCGATCCTCATGGGCTTCGACGCCAGCGAGACGGCCGGCGCCTGCGTCGCCGACATCATCAAGGCCGGCGTCCTGCCGGTGGCGATGGAATTCATGGACGGACCGGCCATCGTCGCCTGCGAGAACTTCGCGCATGCAGGCTATCCGACCGATGTAGAGGCGCTGCTGATCGTCGAGGTCGAGGGCTCGCCGCAGGAGATCGACGACCAGCTTGCCCGCATCAGGCAGGTTGCGACCCGCCATTCCCCCAGGGTGATGCGCGAAAGCGAGTCCGCGCTTCAGTCCGATTTGATCTGGAAGGGCCGCAAGGCGGCGTTCGGCGCCATGGGCCAGATCGCCGACTATATGTGCATGGACGGCACGATCCCGATTTCGCAGCTGCCTTTCGTTCTGCGCCGCATGGGCGAGATGGCGAAGGAATACGGCCTGGCGGTCGCCAATGTCTTCCACGCCGGCGACGGCAATCTGCATCCCCTGATCCTCTTCGACGCCAACAAGCCGGGCGACCAGGACAAATGCGAAGCCTTCGGCTCCGACATCCTGCGGCTGTGCGTGGAGGTGGGCGGTTGCCTGACCGGTGAACACGGCGTCGGCATCGAGAAGCGCGATCTGATGGTGCATCAGTTCACCGCCGACGACATGGAGGCGCAGATGCGGGTCAAGGACGCCTTCGATCCCGCCTGGCTGCTCAATCCGGCCAAGGTCTTCCCGATGGAGACCAGCCATTCGCGCCGTCACGCCAACCGCAGCCGGGCGGCGTGATCCCATGGAAACATTCGCTCCCGCCGACGAGGCCGAACTTGCCACCATGGTCGCAGGCGCCGCGCGCCGCGCCTTGCCGCTCCGCATCCGCGGCGGCGGAACCCGCTTGTCCGTCGGCAACCCGGTCGCGGCGAAGGCAGAATTGCGCCTGTCCGGATTGACCGGGATCACTCTCTACGAGCCCGCGGCGCTCACCATCGGCGCGCGCGCCGGCACGCCGATCGCCGAGATCGAGGCGGCGCTCGCCGCCGAGGGCCAGCACCTCCCGTTCGAGCCGGCCGACTGGCGGCGGCTGCTGGGCAGCGAGGGCGAGCCCACCATTGGCGGCGCCATCGCCTGCGGCGTTTCCGGCCCGCGCCGCATCCAGGCGGGATCGGCGCGCGACGCGGCCATCGGCGTGCGCTTCGTCGACGGGACCGGCGCGATCGTGCGGAATGGCGGCCGCGTCATGAAGAACGTCACCGGCTACGATCTGGTGAAACTGATGTGCGGCGCCCATGGCACGCTAGGCGTCCTGACCGAGATCGTCTTCAAGATATTGCCGCGGCCGGAAACTGCCTCGACGCTGGTGCTGCATGGCCTGGACGATGCGCGGGCGATCGCCGCGCTCTCCGCCGCGCTGGCCTCCCCCTTCGATGTCAACGGCGCGGCGCATCTTCCCGAGGACCGGCCCGGACAGGCGCGCACCTGCGTTCGCGTCGAGGGATTCGAGACCTCGGTGCGCTATCGCATGGAAAGATTGCGCGCGCTTCTGGCCCCCTTCGGCGAAGTCGAGATCACTTCCGACGAGCAAACCCACCGCGGCATCTGGCGGTCGGTCCGCGATGTCGAGGCCTTTGGTGCCCGCGAAGGCGCGGTATGGAAAATGTCGCTGCGGCCGTCGCTTGCTCCCGCGCTCGTTGCCGGCCTGCGCGCCGAAATGGACCTGGACGCGGTCTATGACTGGGGCGGCGGTCTTGTCTGGCTGCTGGTGCCGCAGGCGGCGGAGGCCGGCGCATCCCGTATCCGAAACGCGGTCTCGGCCGTGGGCGGGCACGCGACGCTGATCCGCGCGACGCCGGAAATTCGCCGGGCGGCGCCCGCCTTCCAGCCGGAATCCCCGGCCATCGCCGCCATTTCGCAAGGCATCCGCGCCCGATTCGATCCCGCCGGCATCTTCAATCCGGGATTGATGACGGTCCGGTCCGACCAACAAGCCGCGTAAACCGGGCGATTCATGCAAACCAATTTCACATCCGATCAGCTTCTCGATCCCGCAGTGGCGCAGTCGGAGAAGATCCTTCGCAAATGCGTTCATTGCGGTTTCTGCACGGCGACGTGCCCGACCTACCTGACGCTGGGCGATGAACTCGACAGCCCGCGCGGGCGGATCTACCTGATCAAGGACATGCTGGAGAACGGCCGCGATGCGGATGCGCGCACCGTCAAGCATATCGACCGCTGCCTTTCCTGCCTCGCCTGCACGACCACCTGTCCGTCCGGCGTCGACTACATGCATCTGGTGGACCACGCCCGCGCCCATATCGAGCGGACCTGGCGCCGGCCGCTGCTGGATCGCTTCTACCGCGCCCTGCTGGCGGCGGTGCTGCCGCATCCGGCGCGCTTTCGCCTCGCGCTGACCGGCGCGCGGCTGGCCAGACCCTTTGCCGGGCTGCTCTCGCGAATGCCCGCAGCTGCTCCCTTGTCCGCGATGCTGGCGTTGGCTCCGGCCCGGCTGCCGAAGGCCAGCGGCGCGGCGGGTCCCGGCGCGCACAAGGTTATCGGCGGGCGGCGCGGCAGGGTGGCGATCCTATCGGGCTGCGCCCAGCCGGTGCTCGACCCGGCGATCAACGAGGCGACCGTCGAACTGCTCAACCGTCTCGGCGTCGAGGTCGTCGCCCCGGCCGGGGAAGGCTGCTGCGGCGCGCTGGTGCATCACATGGGCCGCGAGGCGCAGGCGCTCGACGCGGCGCGGCGCAATGTCGACGTCTGGACCCGCGAGATCGACAATGGCGGCCTCGACGCCATCATCATCACCACCTCTGGCTGCGGCACGACGGTGAAGGACTACGGCCACATGCTGGCGCTGGATCCCGCCTATGCGCAGAAGGCCGCCCGCGTCTCGGCGCTCGCGAAGGACGTCACCGAATATCTTTCGACACTCGACCTGCCGCGGAGCGAAACCGGCGCCGGCATTCGCCTCGCCTATCATTCCGCCTGCTCCATGCAGCACGGGCAGCGGATCAAGGACCAGCCCAAGCGGTTGCTAGCGAGTGCAGGCTTCACGGTGGTCGACATTCCCGAGAGGCATCTGTGCTGCGGCTCGGCCGGCACCTACAACATCCTCCAGTCGGAGATCGCCGGCCGGCTCAGGGAGCGCAAGCTGGCCAACATCGCCCGGGTGAAGCCGGACGTTATCGCGGCCGGCAATATCGGCTGCATCACCCAGATCGGCTCGGGAGCGGGCGTGCCGATCGTCCATACCGCGCAGATTCTCAACTGGGCCTATGGCGGGCGCAAGCCCCCGGCGCTCGCCGGCCTGACCGCCACCCGTCCGATCGCCGCCGAATAGACGCAGTCGAACAAACGCAAAAGAGCCCGCACGAGGCGGGCTCCTTCGAAACGCTTGGTGAGGCGATCCGGCTTCAGCCGCCGAACATGAAGCCGCCGCCGGAAACATACTGGCTGGCGCTCTGGCCGGGGCCGACGACGATCACCTTGGTGCCGATCTGCGCCCGCGAATACAGATCCTCGACATCCTTGTTGAGCATGCGGATGCAGCCCGAGGACAGGTTGAGGCCGATCGACCAGGGCTGGTTGGTGCCATGGATGCGATACATCGTGTCCTGATTGCCCTGGAACAGATACATCGCGCGCGCGCCGAGCGGATTGTCCTCGCCGCCCTTCATGCTGACCGGCAGGATGCGCCCATTCGCCCTTTCGCGGGCCCGCATTTCCGCCGGCGGTGTCCAGGTCGGCCATTCCTGCTTGCGCTTGACATGCACCACGCCGTTCCAGCCGAAGCCCTCGCGGCCCACGCCCACGCCATAGCGGATCGCTCTGTTACGGCCGGTGATGTAGTAGAGGAACTTGTTGTCCGTATCGATGATGATCGTGCCCGGCTCTTCGCGCGTGTTCACGAAGACATTGCGGCGCTTGAACTTGGCGGGCACGCCGCGCATCAGCCGCAGCTTGCGCTCGTCGATTTCTTCCCATCTGCGTTCGGCGGTGTTGTAGACCCGCTCGGCCTTGGCGCTCGTCGCCAGCGGCAGGCCCGTCACGAACAGCGCGCCGGCGATCGCAGCGATGGATAGCGTCAGTTTTCCAATCATGAACCAGTTCCCGTGTGGTCAGCGAATCAATTGTAACACTCGCTCACGCCCCGCGAGCAGGACGCAACGGTATTAATCGCGACACGCTAATGCAAGCGCGCCCCGGATCACGAAAACCGGAGCGTGCCGATTGC
>JAUIBM010000200.1 GCA_030428345.1 Alphaproteobacteria bacterium
CGAGCTCGCGGTCGCCGTCCGAGCTCAGCAGCCACTTGTCGTCCCGCTTGGCGATGGTCGCCGACTTGTCGCCGGCCTTGACCTTCACCTGCGAGATGGCCGCGAAGCCGAAGTCGAACAGCTTCTTGTTGCGCAGGATGTCAATGTCTTTGTCGAGGCTCTCGGCCGAGGTCGACGAGATCTCGTAAACGCCCGGCTGGTCGCTGCTCTTGGCGTAGTAGGCTTCGCCGAGCTTGCCGATGGTGAGCGAGTGGGCGCCCTTCTCGTCGACGACTTCCGCTGTGGCGTAGGGCTTGGCAAAGGCGCCGGCGGGCGCGGTTCGGATCGCGGCCGAAGACCTTCCCGCGCCGCTCAAGCGGTTCGGCGACGATCAGAACCGCCTGCCCATGCTCGCGGCGAAAAGCGACAAGGCGCTCAATATCGCCTTTCCGCTCGCGGGCTCCCAACTGGAACTCGCCAGCATGGGCGATGGCGCCGTGGCGCCCGTCATCGTCAAGCTGCAAGGCGGCACGCCGCCATTCCGCCTGCTCGCCGATGGACGCCCGTTCGGGAACCCCTCCAGGGTGCGCCAGCTGCAATGGCGTCCCGAAGGGCCGGGATTTGCCCGATTGACCGTACTGGACGCGAAGGGCAGGGCGCAGAGCGTCGAGATTGCGCTGCGGTAGAGCGCCTTCTCGGCTCAACGGGTGCGGGACGGCTGGTGCATGCCCTTGAACAGGCGGCCCTTTTCGGTGATCAGGATCAGCACGAGCGTCGCGAAGCCGGAGATCGCCAGACCGGCCGCCATCGGCGTGGTCGTGCCGTCGAAATGGCTGGAGATGACGTAGCCGGTGCTTGCGCCGACCGCGACAGTCAACGCGCCGACGAATGAGGACGCGACGCCGGCGAACCGGCCTTGCGGCTCCATCGCCATGGCGTTGAAATTGCCGAAGACGATCCCGACCAGCAGCATGTTCGCGGCCTGAATGGGCGCGAAGACCCAGAAGGTCAGCAGCCCGGCGAGCGACAATGCCAGCATGACGGACGAGAACAATGTGAAGCAGACCACGGCGGCGTGCGATAGCAACCGCATTCCCAGACGCTCCACCATTGCGGAATTGATGAAGGAGGAAACGGAAAGCGCCATCGCCAGCCCGGCAAAGACGAGCGGAAACCACACCCCAAGCCCGAAGACGTCGACCATGACCTGCTGGGACTGGCCGATGAACACGATAAGCGCGCCGAAGAACGCGCCGGCCGACAAGGTATAGCCGACGGTCTGCCGCGAGCGCATGATCGATCCGAGCGCCGCGCCGATGCGCGCGAAGCTGATGGCGTTGCGGTTTTCCGGGGGCAGTGTCTCGGGGAAGGCGTACCAGGTGATCACGAGAATGACCGCGCCGAAAATCGCCACCGCCCCCAGCACCCAGCGCCAGTTGGAGATTTCCAGAATGCCCTGTCCCAAGGCCGGCGCGATGATCGGCACCGCCATGAACACGGTCATGGTCAGCGACATCACCTTGGCCATGCGGCGTCCTTCGTAGCAGTCGCGCACCGCTGCCGTGGCGATGACGCGCGGCGCGCCCGAGCCGATGCCCTGCACCAGGCGGGCAATCAGCAGATGATTGAAGTCGCTGGACAGCGCCGTCGCCGCGGAGGCTGCGACATAGATCGCTAGGCCCGCCAGCAGCACCGGCCGCCGGCCAAGCCAGTCCGACAGGAAGCCGACAAAGGCCTGGCTGATGGCGAAGCCAATCAGATAGGCCGTGATGACCGCCTGGACGCGCGTCACGCTGATATTGCCCAATGAGAGGGCGATGTCCGGAAAGGCGGGGAGCATGATGTCGGTCGCCAGGGCGTTGAGCGACATGAGGCAGGCAAGCACGGCCACAAAGCCGGTGAGGGAAAGCGGTGCGTGTCGAGCCAGTTCGGGGTCGCGCATTGGGGTGGCGTCCATGGCTCAACTGTCTTTCGAGGAACGGTGCATCAGCATGTTATAGGCGTGGTAAGACCACATTGTTCCCCAATTTTTGCATGGCTGCAATGCGCCCAGTCCCGGCGGGGGCCAAGCGCTCGGTATGAACCGGGGCTTGCATGAGCTATCGTTGCGGCATTTGCAGCGGAACTTGCGAGGACGCCATGAACCCGCCGATATCCCAAGCGCCTCCCGGGGCCGGGACACCTGTCGCGCCCTTGCGCCGGGGCGGCGAAGGCGATCGTCTCAGCGCCCTCTTCCTGGAGCGCCCGGCAATCCTGGCGGTTGTCGTTGTCCTGGCTCTGGCGTGCCTGCCGCTGGCGGTCTGGCTGGACCTGCGCAACCTGTCCAATGAATCCCTTTCGCGGCAGGCGAGCGACCTCAACACGATGATCTCGGAAATCCGCTCCTATTATTCGACCAATGTGGTGGCGCGGGTAACCGCCGCGAAAGGTCAGGCCCGCCCGGTCCACAATTACAACGACGTGGAGGGTGGGATCCCGATCCCGGCGACGCTTTCGATCGAACTGGGCTCGGTGATCGGCGGGCGGGGAACGGCCATCGGCTATCGCTTCGTCTCGGATTATGTGTTCGCCGGGCGCGCCTCGCACAATATGGACGCGTTCGAGGCGAACGCACTGGCCCTCTTGCGCGCGACGCGGGCTCCGGGCGATTCCGTGACGGCGATCTCGGGCGGGGTCTTCAGCCGGCAGATCCGCATGGCGGTTCCGGTCATCATGGGGCAGGCCTGCGTCTCCTGCCACAACACCGACCCGGAAAGCCCGAAGACGGACTGGAAGATCGGCGATGTGCGCGGCATCCAGGCGATCACGCTGGAGCAACCGATCGCCGCCAACGCGCTGTCGTTCAGATACCTGCTGATCTATCTGTTCTGCGCGGGCGCCGCGGGCCTCGCCTTCATCGCCCTGCAGCGCAGGCAGGCGCGGCGGTTCTCGCTTCTCAATGTCGAGTTGGAGGAGGCGAACGGTTTTCTGGCGTCGGTGTCGATGAAGATATCGAAATATCTCTCGCCGCAGGTCTATCGTTCGATCTTCAGCGGCGAGCGCGATGCGGTGATCGCCACCGAGCGCAAGAAGCTCACCATCTTCTTTTCGGACATCAAGGATTTCACCGTCACCACGGAGCGGCTGCAGCCCGAGGAGCTTACCGGACTGCTGAATGAATATTTCACCGAAATGAGCGCGATCGCCCATGGCTATGGCGCGACAGTGGACAAGTTCATCGGCGACGCGATCCTTGCCTTCTTCGGCGATCCGGAGACGAAGGGGGCTCGGGAGGATGCGCTCGCCTGCGTGGAAATGGCGATCGCCATGCAGCGCCGCCTTGCCGAACTCAACGAGATCTGGCGCTCGAAAGGCATCGAAAAGCCTTTCAGGGCGCGCATGGGCATCAATACGGGCTATTGCAATGTCGGCAATTTCGGCAGCGCCGACCGCATGGATTACACGATCATCGGCGCGGAGGCGAACCTTGCGGCGCGCCTTGAATCCATCGCGGAGCCCGGCGGCATCGTGATGAGCTACGAGACCTATGCGCTGGTCCAGGACCATGTCGAGGCGCGGGCGCTGGAGCCGATCACGTTGAAGGGTATCAGCCGGCAGGTTGTTCCCTATGGGGTCAACAACATCTTCGACGCCGAGGTCGAGACGAAGACGCCAATGATCGCCGCCAAGACCGAGCGGCTGGATCTGAAGCTCGATCTCAGCGACGTGCAGGACGCGGAAAGCGCTGAGATCGAGGCGGCGTTGAAATCAGCCTTGCAAGCGGTTCGTCGCCGGCGCGGTCCGGCATAGGCAGCGCCGCACTGTCCGGAATGTCTTCTACGGCTTCGATCCTTCGCGGCGGCCCGCGCAAGCGCCTCAGGCAGTCCAGACATTGACGGGTTCCTCGCGGCCGCGCAGAACCACGCCCTTGCGTAAGGAGAGACGGCTCTCGAACGCCTGCCGTTCGGCCGCCGAGGCAATCGCGTCCAGCACCGCGGCGCTCGCGGCGATGCGACAGCCCAGCATCCGGGTGGCATTCTCGAGGCGCGCGGCGGCATTGACCGTGTCGCCCAGCGTCGCGAACTCCATCCGGCGATGGGTGCCGATGTCGCCGAGAATCACCGGGCCGAAATGGATTCCCACCGAAAGCGCGATCGGGCCGGCTCCCGCCTGAGCGCGCGCGGCGTTGAGGCGATCCATGCCCTCCTGCATCGCGAGTGCGGCCCTGATCGCGTTTGCCGCGTCTTCGAGCGACGGCGCAGGGGTGCCGAACGTCGCCATCACCCCGTCTCCCAGATATTTGTCGAGCGTGCCGTGATTGGCGAACACCGCTTCTTCCAGGATCGCGTGGAAATCGCGCAGCAGCGTGATCACGGCCTCTGGCGGTTCGGCCTCGGCTATTCGCGTGAAACCGACGATATCGGCGAACATCACGGCCACGGATTGCGAGCGGACTGGTCCCATCGGCTCGGCGCGGCTGGCCAGTTCCTCGACCATGCTTGGCGGGAAATAGCGCGACAGATTGGCCCGCTCGGACGCCAGATCGGCCTGGCGCGCCAGCAGGCGGCTTGCGCGCATGGAGCCGACGCCCAGGGTGGCGGCGACGATGAGGAACACCACCATTTCCTGGAGCCGACTGCCCGGATCGATGCTGTTGGGATCGAGCATTGCTGCGACGCGGGGATATTGGTCGAGCGCGGCGGCGACCGCCTCGCTCATCTGCGGCACCCGTCGGCCGAACCATACGACCGCCAGCGCCCCTCCGCCCCAAACGATCGCCGCCCAGACGCCGACGCTCAGGACCGTCCTCCAGCTATAGGCGAGCGTCGCCGCGCCGAGGAAGACGAAGAAATAGATGAAGCCGTTGAAGCGGAACTGGATCGCTGTCGGCCAGGGCTCATCGAGGAAGGGGTTGGGGACAAGCAAGGTGAACGCAAGAAGCAAGAGGTCCGCCATCAGCAAGACCAGTTCCACGCGCGAGACGCCGACGCGGCCGACCCGTTGCTGGGCGACGCCGATCAGGAAGAAGACGAGCAGCAGGGCCTCGTAATAGAGGACCTCCAGGCGGGGATTGACATAGACAAGCAGCAGCGCCGTGGCGGCAAGCGCGACCGAGCGGGCGCGAAAGGCGATTTTCTGGCCCTCGCGTTTTTCCTGTTCCAGGGCCTTGGCCAGGAACGGATTTCGCCGGGCGTGCTCCTCGTCCGCCTGTCGGGTCGAGGACAACGCGCGGAAGCGGAACCAGTCCGGCAGCAGGCGCCTGGCGCCGCCTTCCTTGTTGGCGTGGCTGTTTTCGGCCAATTCTGCACCTCCCGCCGCAAATGGTGCGATTTGAGCGGGTTTCGCGGGCCGGGACAAGCCATGCGCAGCGCCGGCGCTTCGCCTGTGACGTTATGCACATTTGATTGCAGCGCTGTCGGCGATAAAAACAATGCACGGTCCGATCCGCACATCCGCGATCCCGAGGCGGGATCGTCCCGGGTTTGCACCGGGCGGCCAGAGCAGGCAAGATATGTTCGGTAGTCCGAACATATCGCTCGCCTGAGGAGGGGGCAGGACCGGCCGGGCCGGTTCTCAGAGCAGGAACCCGCGATGCCTTACCTGACCAGGGCCGGAACCGGCCAGCAATCCGGCGTCAGCGCCAAACTTTCCGGAAACTCAGACATGGATTTCGAGTCGTTCTTCGCAGACAGGCTTTCCAACCTGCACGAAGAGGGGCGCTACCGGGTTTTTGCCGATCTCGAGCGCCATGCCGGATCGTTCCCGCGCGCGACCCGTCATCGTCCGGATGGCAGCGAGCAGGCTGTGACGGTCTGGTGCTCAAACGATTATCTGTGCATGGGCCAGAACGCTGCGGTGATGGCGGCGATGCACGAGGCTATCGATCGCTGCGGAACCGGGGCGGGCGGCACACGCAACATTTCCGGCACCAATCATTACCATGTGCTGCTGGAGCGCGAACTTGCCGATCTGCATGGCAAGCAATCCTCGCTGATCTTCACTTCCGGCTATGTTTCCAACTGGGCGACGCTCGGCACGCTGGGCGCGAACATTCCGGGGCTGGTGATCTTCTCCGACGAGAAGAACCACGCCTCAATGATCGAGGGCATCCGTCACAGCCGGGCCGAGAAGCGCCTGTTCAAGCATAATGAC
>JAUIBM010000201.1 GCA_030428345.1 Alphaproteobacteria bacterium
GGCATGGCGTGTATCCCTGAAGGCTTACCGGGAGTATGAAATGGGACAGATTGGTATCTGGCAGATCGTCATCGTCGCAGTGGTGGTCGTGCTTTTGTTCGGACGCGGCAAGATTTCCGACCTGATGGGCGATGTCGCGAAGGGCATCAATTCCTTCAAGAAGGGGCTCAAGGAAGAAGATACCGCCTCGGCGCGCACCATTGACCAGCAGTCTTCCGAGCCGGTTCAGACGCCCAAGGACAAATCGACAGCCAGCTGATTTGGCGCTGACGGAATCAACGTCATGAAATGCGACCTGCGCGCGGCCATTGGTGCGACCTGCGCTAGTTAGGACTGAAATTCCGTGTTCGATATCGGCTGGTCAGAAATCGTGGTGGTCGCTGTCGTGGCGATCCTGGTCGTGGGGCCGAAGGATCTTCCTGCCATGCTTCGCACCTTCGGCAAGACGGTGAGCGGCTTCAGGCGCATGGCCGCCGACTTCCAGCGGCAGTTCGATCAGGCGCTGCGCGAATCCGAACTGGATTCGCTGCAGAAGGAAATCAAGAAGCCTTTCGAGCCCCTGGAAGACGCCCGCAAGGCGGCGCAGGACTTCCAGAAACAGGTCAACAGTTCCATCGGCGATGTATCCAGGGACCCGCCCGCGACCGCCGGGGCGGTCAATGAAGCATCGGCGCAGAGCACTCCGCCGGACGGTCTGGCTACCGGCGATCCCGCCGCGGACAGCGCCGTGACCAATGCGGTTCCTTCCCCGGAAAATCCGGCATCGCCGCCTGCCGAGACGGCGCCTGCGCCAGTAGCCGTCGATGACAAGCCTGCGGAAATGCCGGTCAAGGCCGTGGGCGAGCCGGCCGGCGAGAGCGGGACTGAAGAAGCCGGGAAGCAGAAATCGTCTTCGGGGACACCGGCATGAGCACCGATGAGGTCGAGGCGTCCAGCGCGCCGCTGATCGAGCATCTGATCGAACTGCGCCGCCGCCTGTTCTACAGCGTGATTGCGATCGCGGTGTTTTTCGTGATCTGCTTCATCTTCGCGAACCAGATCTTCAACATCCTGGTCATCCCCTACCAGTGGGGCGCCGGCACAACGGATGTGAAGTTCGTCTACACAGCGCTGCAGGAATATTTCTTCACGCAGATGAAGCTGGCCTTCTTCGGGGCGATGTTCATTTCGTTTCCGATAGTCGCCAGCCAGATCTACAAATTCGTCGCGCCCGGCCTCTACAGGAACGAGCGTCAGGCCTTTCTGCCGTTCCTGATCGCGACGCCCGTCCTGTTCCTGATGGGCGCCTGCCTCGTCTATTTCCTGATCATGCCGATGGCGACGCGCTTCTTCCTGTCTCAGCAGCAGGTCGGCGGCAACGGCCTCGCCACGATCGAGAACCTGCAGGCCGTCAGCGCCTATCTCAGCCTCATCATGACGCTGATTTTCGCCTTCGGGATAATGTTTCAGCTGCCGGTGGTGATCGGCCTGCTGGCCAAGGCCGATCTCATCACGTCGAAGACGCTCGTCGAAAAGCGCAAATATGCCTGGGTGGTCGGATTTATTATCGGTGCGGTGCTGACCCCGCCGGACCCGATCAGCCAGATCGGTCTTGCCGCGCCAAGCTTGCTCCTCTACGAAGTCTCCATCATTCTGGCGCGTTTCATTGAGAAGCAGCGCAATGAGCGCCGGCGCGCGGAAGAGGAAAAGGAACAGGCGGAAAGCGAAAGCGCTTCTACGTCCTGATCCCCTCGTTCCCGAGGTCCGGCGTTTTCGAGCCTTGGGGATTTCATGTTCGACATCAAATGGATACGAGATAACGCTGCCGCGTTTGACGAGGGAATGAGCCGACGCGGCCTTGCGCCTGCCTCCGCCGGATTGCTGGCGCTCGACGACCGGCGCCGCGCCCATGTTTCCAAACTTCAGGAGGCGCAATCGCGCCGCAACGCCGCCTCCAAGGAAATCGGCCAGGCGATGGCCAAGGGCGAGACGGAGCGGGCCGAGGCGCTGAAGGCGGAGGTAGGAAACCTCAAGGAATTCATCCAGAGCGGGGAGCAGGTCGAGCGCGAACTGACCGAGGCGCTGACCGCCGCCCTCGAAGTGCTGCCGAACCTGCCGCTGGACGACGTTCCGATCGGGTCGGACGAGAGCGGCAACACGCTTTACCGCTCATGGGGCGAGAAACCGGCCTTCGGCTTTGCTCCCAGGGAGCATTACGAGATCGGCGAGGGGCTCGGCGTCATGGATTTCGAGCGCGCGGCGAGAATGTCCGGCGCGCGGTTCACGATCCTCAAGGGACAACTCGCGCGGCTGGAGCGCGCCCTCGGGCAATACATGCTCGACATGCATACCGATGTGCATGGCTACAGCGAGGTCAGCCCGCCGCTGCTGGTCAACGACCGCACCATGTATGGCACCGGCCAATTGCCGAAATTCGCCGAGGATCTGTTTCGCACGAGCGACGGGCGGTGGCTGATCCCCACGGCAGAGGTTCCACTGACCAATCTGGTGGCGGGCGAGATTCTCGACGGCGCCGATCTGCCGCTGCGATTCACGGCGCTGACGCCCTGCTTCCGCTCGGAAGCCGGTTCGGCAGGGCGCGATACGCGCGGCATGCTGCGCCAGCACCAGTTCTGGAAGGTGGAGATGGTTTCCATCACCGCGCAGGAACGCTCCCTCGAGGAACTGGAGCGGATGCTGGATTGCGCCGAGGCGGTGCTCAAGGGGCTCGGCCTGCATTACCGGGTGATGACGCTTTGCACCGGCGATATGGGCTTTGGCGCCCGCAAGACCTATGACATAGAAGTCTGGCTTCCGGGCCAGAACGCGTATCGCGAGATTTCGTCCTGCTCGGTCTGCGGCGATTTCCAGGGCCGGCGCATGAATGCGCGCTACCGCACCGGCGCGGGAAAGGAGCTTGCGCCCGTCCATACCCTGAACGGTTCCGGCGTCGCGGTCGGTCGGGCGCTGATCGCCGTGCTCGAAAACGGCCAGAATGAAGACGGATCCGTCACAATTCCGGAGGTCTTGCGGGATTACATGGGCGGACAGACAATGATAGGGGCTTTGTAATGCGTATCCTGCTGACCAATGACGACGGGGTTCACGCCGAGGGTTTGGCGGTTCTGGAGCGCATCGCGCGCGGCTTCAGCGACGACGTATGGATCGTCGCACCGGAAACCGACCAGAGCGGCCTTGCCCATTCGCTGACCCTGCATGAGCCCTTGCGGCTGCGGCGCATCAGCGAAAAGCATTTCGCGCTGAAGGGAACGCCGACCGACTGCGTGATCATGGGAGTGCGCGAGTTGATGGACTCCCCGCCCGACCTGATCCTGTCCGGCGTCAATTCCGGCCAGAACGCCGGCGATGACGTGACCTATTCGGGCACGGTCGCGGGAGCGATGGAAGGCACGATGCTCGGGATCCGCTCCATCGCGCTGTCGCAGGCCTTTCGGCCCGTGGACGGCGCAAGGCAGGTGCCGTGGGAAGTCGTTGAAGCCCATGCGGGCGGCGTGATCGAGACTCTGCTGAGCGCCCGGTTCCCGGCCAAGTCATTGATAAACGTGAATTTTCCCTCCTGCGCACCGGACGAGGTCGCTGGCGTGGAGGTCACGCGGCAGGGCGCGTTCACGCATGGGCTGTCCATGGAGAAACGCAAGGACGGACGCGGACTGCCCTATTACTGGCTCCGCTTCGGGCGCGACATTCCCGACCAGAAGGAAGGCTCCGACATCATCGCCTTGCGTGAGAACCGCATCTCGGTGACGCCGCTGCAGCTCGATCTGACCCATGAGGCCTTCCGGGCCGATCTCAAGACGATGTTCGGCTAGAGGCAGCGGCGTTGGCGAAGGATCGGCGCGAGGCAATTCTGGGTCTTCTGCTCCGATTGCGGGCGATGGACCTGCCGCGTCCGCTGATGGCGGCGTTCGAGACGATCCCGCGCCAGAATTTCGTCCCGCCGATGCATCTGGACGCCTCCTATGGGCGTGGGCAGTTGCCGATCGAGTGCGGCCAGACGATGACCTCGCCGGACACGATCGCGCGAATCCTGTTCAGCCTCGACGTGAAACCGGGACTGCGCGTCCTCGATATCGGTTCGGGCACCGGCTACCAGGCGGCCCTGATGAGCCGCATGGCGGGCAAGGTGGTGACACTGGAACGTTTCCGGACCCTTGCGGACAAGGCGCGCCAGCGCATCGCCGCGCTCGGCATCGAGAATGTTGCGGTCGAGCTTGCCGACGGGATTCAGGGCAGACCGGGCGAGGTGTTCGACCGGATCGTGGCGAATGGTTCCTACAGCGAGCTTCCGCGGCATTTCCTGGACCAGTTGGCGAGTCATGGCGTCGCCATTGCGCCGGTCGGGCCGCCGGACGGAAAGCAGATGCTGATGCGGCTGTCCAAGGTCGGATCGCGCTTTGATGTCACGGAATTGTTCGAGGTTCGCATGCAGCCGCTGGCCGGCGGCGTCGCAAGGGCTATCTGAACCTGCAAACTGTCGCAAATTTCGCATCAATTTTCAGAAAATCTTCGGAGCTTAACCGGCGGGTAAGATTAACAAGGTCTAATCGCTCATTATCGATGCACATGGCGCGAGTATGAGTATGCCCTTCCCGATCAAGCGTAATCGCATTCGTCTGGCCTGCAGGGTGGCTGTCATCAGTCTCGTGGCGGGCGCGGGCGCTTCCTGCAGTTCCGACCTGACCCGGTTCGACAGGAGCCTGTATTCGGACGCGACCCCGGATTACAGCCAGTCGCAGTCCAATCCCTATCCCGCCGATGTGGATCGCATGCCGACCGCTTCGATCGGCGAAGGCGGTCGCGGACCGGTTCCGCCGTCCGACATCAATGCCGGCGTCATCGATTATCGCCAGCCGCAGGGCGCCCAAGCCTATCAGGGCGGGCAGGGTGGAAACAATTATCCGCGCCAGTTGCCGCTTTCCCAGGGCTTTCCGCAGGGCAATGCGCAGCAGGGCGGCTATGCCTATGGCGGTTCGGGGTCGGCGATCCAGCGCTCGGAACTGCCGCCGCAATCCTCTTCCGCCGCGCCGCGTCGTCGGATCGATCCGGTACGCACCAGCACAATCACCCCCGACCGCGACTATTCCCCGCGCGATACCGAACGCATGTCCGCCGCTCGGCCGGCGCAGGAGCGCCCGGCTGCGAGCGGCAGGCCGGTGGCGGCCGGATCCGAGGGCAAGGGTTGGACCTCAACCGGCGGCACCGCGATCACGATGCGCGAAGGCGAAACACTCTACAATCTGTCCAAGCGCTATGGCGTGCCGGTCAGCGCCATCGTCAAGGCCAACAATCTGAGCGACCCGTCGGTCGTGAAGGCCGGCTCGACGGTCATCATCCCGACCTATGTCTATTCCCGGTCGGCGCCGGTCTCCGCGCCCGACAATGACGCCGGCACGCGCGTTGCAAGCGCGGATCGCGGCTCGCTTGTCGTTCCGGCGCGCGCACCCACTCCCGTTTCGGCCGATCGCAGGCAGGCCGCCGTCAGCAAGCCTGAGCCGCAGGCCAAGCAGGCGCCCGCAGCAGTTGGCGGTACGGTGCGGGTCGCCGCAGGGGACACGCTGGCGGCGATTGCCCGGCGGCAGGGCGTCAGCGTTTCCGCGATCAAGAGCGCCAACAATCTGACCTCCGACACGATTCGAATCGGACAGGTGCTGAAGATGCCTTCGGGCTCCTCGCGCCCGGCTCCGGCCACCGATCCCTCGGTAACCGCCTCGGTCAAGCCGGACAAACCCGAGGCAGGACCCAAGCCCTATGTAAAACCGCAGACCCAGCCCACGGCGCAACGACTCGCCTCCAAGGATACGGCGGCGCCTGCGCAGTCCGGGATCGGCGAATTCCGCTGGCCGGTGCGAGGAAGGGTGATCTCAAGTTTCGGCGACAAGACCGCCACCGGCCGCAATGACGGCATCGACATCTCGGTGCCGGAGGGAACCGCGGTCAAGGCCGCCGAGAACGGCGTCGTTGTCTATGCGGGCGACGAACTGGCCGGCTTCGGAAATCTGGTGCTGGTGCGCCACTCCGACGGCTGGGTCTCGGCCTATGGCTACAACAAGAAAATCGACGTGCAGCGCGGGGATGAGGTTCGCCGCGGGCAGACGATCGCGAGG
>JAUIBM010000202.1 GCA_030428345.1 Alphaproteobacteria bacterium
AAAGGGCATGGACGTGCTGGCAGATGGCGTTGACGATCTGGTGCGCCATGGCGGCAAGCTCGCCTTGCTCGGCTCGGGCGATCGCGCACTGGAGGCTGCCCTTCTCGGCGCCGCGGCGCGCCATCCGGGTCGGGTCGGCGTCATCATCGGCTATGACGAGCCGCTTTCCCATCTCATGCAGGCGGGCTCCGACGCCATTCTCATTCCCTCGCGGTTCGAACCTTGCGGCCTTACCCAACTCTACGCCCTGCGCTATGGCTGCGTCCCGGTGGTCACGCGAACCGGCGGACTGGCCGATACGATTATCGACGCAAATTCGGCGGCGCTCTCGGCCGGCGTTGCCACCGGCATCCAGTTCCTTCCGCTCACCCGCGAGCGGCTTTCCTTTGCCGTCTCGAACGCCATTTCCCTGTATGGCCAGCCGGAAATCTGGCGCGCGATGCAAAAGCAGGGCATGAATTCCGACGTATCGTGGGCCGCCAGCGCGGCCCGATACGCCGAACTTTACAGATCGCTTTGCGCCCGGAGTTGACCCAATGATCCAGCAGATCGCCACCCGGCCATATTCCGATCAGCGACCCGGCACATCGGGCCTTCGCAAGAAGGTTCCGGTCTTCGCCCAGGAAAACTACGCCGAGAACTTCATCCAGTCGGTGTTCGATTCGCTGTCGGGCTTTGCCGGCAAGACCCTGGTGATCGGCGGCGACGGCCGCTACTACAACGACGTCGTGATCCAGAAGGCGATCCGCATGGCCGCGGCGAATGGCTTTGCGCGCGTGCTCGTCGGCAGGGGCGGCATCCTTTCCACCCCCGCCGCTTCGCACGTCATCCGCAAATACGGCGCCTTTGGCGGGTTGATCCTTTCGGCAAGCCACAATCCGGGCGGGCCGAACGAGGATTTCGGGATCAAGTACAACATCTCCAATGGCGGGCCGGCGCCCGAGTCGATCACCGAAGCCGTCTTCGCGCGCACCGGCAAGATCGAGCGCTATCTGACGGTCGACACCCCCGATATCGATCTGGGCATGATCGGCGCGACGCAGGTGGAGGACATGACGGTCGAGATCATCGACCCGGTAGCCGACTACGCCACGCTGATGGAGGAATTGTTCGATTTCGACGCCATCCGCGCTCTGTTCGCCGGCGGCTTCTCGATGGTCTTCGACGCCATGCACGCTGTTACCGGCCCCTACGCAACGGAGATTCTGGTGCGCAGGCTCGGGGCGCCGGAAGGCACCGTCATCAATGGCGCGCCCTTGCCGGATTTCGGCGGCCACCATCCCGATCCGAACCTCGTGCATGCGCGCCATCTCTATGATGCGGTGATGGGGCCGGACGCGCCTGATTTCGCCGCCGCCTCGGATGGGGACGGCGACCGAAACCTCATCCTAGGACGGGGAATTTTCGTCACCCCTTCCGATTCCCTGGCGCTGCTGGCCGCCAATGCACACCTTGCTCCGGCCTATCGTGGCGGCCTGGCGGGCATCGCCCGTTCCATGCCGACCAGTGCGGCGGCGGATCGTGTCGCGGAGAAACTGGGCGTCGCCGCCTTCGAGACGCCGACGGGGTGGAAGTTCTTCGGAAACCTGCTCGATGCCGGCAAGGTGACGATCTGCGGTGAGGAAAGCGCGGGCACAGGCTCCGACCACGTCCGCGAGAAGGACGGGCTTTGGGCAGTGCTGCTCTGGCTCAACATCCTGGCGGTTCGCAGCGAACCGGTGCTCGACATCGTCAACGCGCATTGGCGCGAATATGGCCGCAATTACTACACCCGCCACGACTATGAAGGTGTCGACAGCGCGGCGGCCGCGGGCTTCATGTCGGGACTGCAGGCCTCGCTGGAGAGCCTAGGCGGCCGCCAGTCGAACGGGCTTGTCGTCACCCGTGCCGACAGTTTCGCCTATCGCGACCCGGTCGATGATTCACTGACCGAGAATCAGGGTCTGCGCATTTTCTTCGAAGGCGGTTCGCGCGTCGTCTTCCGCCTGTCTGGGACGGGCACGTCCGGCGCGACCATCCGCCTTTATGTCGAGCGCTACGAGAGCGATCCGCATGCACTGGACCAGGATCCGCAGGCGACTCTCGCGCCGCTGATCGAGGCGGCGAACGCCCTGACCGGCTTCAAGGCGGCGATCGGCCGCGAAACTCCCGACGTTGTTACCTGAGTACGATGAACAAACCCGGAATTCATTTCGCCGCGGACGGCGTTCGCTTCACCGTGCGTTCGCAATCCGCAGAAGCAATGTGGCTTTGCCTGTTCGACGATGCGGGCGAACGCGAGAACGTGCGGATCGCCATGCCGCGGGTGGACGCCGACAGCTTCTCGGTTATAGCCCCGGGCATTGCTCCCGGCACGCGCTACGGCCTGCGCGCCGACGGCCCCTGGGCCCCCGATCGCGGATTGTGGTTCGACCCGGACAAATTGCTGATGGACCCCTACGCCACCCGGATCGACCGGCCATGGCGTCAACTCCCGCAACTGGCCGCTCCGCGCGGCGAAGGCGGCGACACCGCACCGCTGGTGCCCAAGGCGATCGTCGAGCAATTGCACCCCGTATCGGCAAGACCCGTTTCCTTCCGCGATGGCGGGCTGATCTACGAAGCCAATGTGCGCGGCTTCTCCATGCTGCATCCCGATATCGGCGTAGCCGACCGCGGCACGCTGGCCGCGTTCCGCCATCCGGCCGTCATCGCCCATCTGAAGAAATTGCGCGTCAGCGCCGTCGAATTCATGCCGGTCACCGCCTGGATTGACGAGCGCCATCTGCCCGAACTGGGCCTCACCAATGCATGGGGCTATAATCCGGTCACCTTCATGGCCATGGATCCCCGCCTCGCCCCGCGCGGCATCGCCGATCTGCGGGACACGGTGGAGGCGCTGCGCGAGGAGAATATCGGCGTCATCCTCGACCTTGTCTTCAATCACACCGGAGAAAGCGACCGCCTCGGCCCCACGCTCTCGCTGCGCGGGTTGGACAATGCGCATTATTATCGCCATCGCAGCGACAATCCCGGCGAACTGGTCAACGATACAGGCTGCGGCAACACGATCGCATGCGACGCGCCGGCCGCGCGCGAGATGATCCTCGACAGCCTGCGCCACTTCGTCCTGAATGCCGGCGTTGACGGCTTCCGCTTCGATCTTGCGCCGATCCTCGGGCGCAGTGCGGAAGGCTTCAGCGCGCATGCGGCCACCCTCGAAGCAATCGCGCAAGACGCGGTGCTTTCCGACCGCGTGCTCATCGCCGAGCCCTGGGATATCGGCCCGGGCGGCTACCAGCTTGGAAGGTTCCCCGAGCGCTTTGCCGAATGGAACGATCGCTATCGCGACGACGTGCGACGCTTCTGGCGCGGCGACCCCGGCCTGGCGCCCGAGCTCGCCACCAGGCTCGCCGGTTCCTCGGACATCTTCAGCGGCGAGCAGACCCGCAGCATCAACTTCATTGCCTGCCATGACGGCTTCGCGCTAGCCGATCTTGTCGCCTACGAGACCAAGCACAACGAAGCCAATTGCGAGGACAATCGCGACGGTCACAACGAGAACTTCTCCTGGAACAACGGCGCGGAAGGCGAGGCGACGGACGGGGCAATTATCGCCGCGCGCCAGAGCGACCTGCGCGCCTTGTTGGCGACGCTCTTCGTCTCGCGCGGAACGATCATGATCACTGCGGGCGACGAATTCGGCCGCAGCCAGCGCGGCAACAACAACGCCTATGCCCAGGACAATGAAATCACCTGGCTGGACTGGGAGAACCGGGACGAGGCGCTGGAAGGCTGGGTGGCGCATCTGGCCGATCTGCGCGATGCCCTGCCGGCCCTCACGCGCACCGCCTTCTTTTCCGGCACGGGCGACGAGGTGCCGGATGTCGAGTGGCTGGGCGTCGACGGGCTGCCGCTCACGCCAGAGGAGTGGCATCGACCCGATCTCGACCGGCTGCAATTCGTGGTGGCGACAGGCATCGAGAACGAGCCGCGCATGGCGATCCTGTTCAACCGGACGCGCGACGCGGCCGGTTTCGACCTGCCGGCGCGCGATGGCCACGAGTGGCTGTTCGAGGGCGCTCCGGTAATGTCGCCATGCGTGAACGGCAGATCGGTGGCCATGGCGCTGGAAGTCGCCAGAGATGGCTGAAGCCCCTCACGGCAATCGAACAAGGAGCAAGCGATGAGCGACTGGTGGCGCGGCGCGGTGATCTACCAGATCTATCCGCGTTCCTTTCAGGACGGCGACGGCAATGGCATTGGCGATCTGAAGGGCATCACGGCGCGTTTGCCGCATGTCGCGGATTTGGGCGCGGACGCGATCTGGCTGTCGCCGGTATTTCCCTCGCCCATGGCCGACATGGGATATGACGTCTCGAACTACACGGATATCGACCCGGTCTTCGGCACGCTCGAGGATTTTGATGCGATGCTGGCGCGGGCACATGAACTCGGGCTGAAGGTCATCATCGACCAGGTCCTGTCCCACTCTTCCGACAAGCACCCGCATTTCGAGGAAAGCCGCAAGAGCCGGACGGGTCGCTATGCCGACTGGTATGTCTGGGCCGACCCGCAACATGACGGCACGCCGCCCAACAACTGGATGGCCATTTTCGGCGGCGGCGCCTGGCAGTGGGAGCCGCGCCGGCATCAGTATTACTTCCACAATTTCCTGGCCAGCCAGCCGGATTTCAACTTCCACAACCCGCAAGTCCAGGACTGGCTGCTATCGGTCATGCGCTTCTGGCTGGAGCGCGGCGTCGACGGCTTCCGGCTCGACACGGTCAATTTCTATTTCCACGACAAGCTGCTTCGCAACGATCCGGCCGATTTCAGGCGCAAGGCCAAGCCGGAGTGGAACCCCTATGACATGCAGTACCATCTGTTCTCCAAGAACCAGCCGGAGAACCTGCATTTCCTGGAGCGCATGCGCGCCCTGCTGGACGAATATGGCGACCGCGCCATGGTGGGCGAGGTTGGCGATTCGCACCACGCCATCGAGCTAATGGGCGAATACACCTCCGGAAAACGCCTGCACATGGCCTATTCCTTCGAGTTTCTGGGTCCCGATTACTCGGCCGCCCATTTCCGGGGCAAGATGGCGGCGTTCCATTCCGGCGCGCCGAAGGGCTGGCCCTGCTGGGCGTTCTCCAACCACGACGTCGTCCGGCATGCCACGCGCTGGGCCCGCCACGGCGCCGACCCGCAGGCATTGGCCCGGCAGGCGGCCGCGCTTCTGCTCTGCATGGAAGGCTCGATTTGCATCTACCAGGGCGAGGAGCTGGGCCAGACCGAATCCGATCTGGCGTTCCACGAGCTTACCGACCCGCAGGGCATCAATTTCTGGCCGGAGAACAAGGGACGCGATGGCTGCCGCACGCCGATGACTTGGGAAAAAGACGCGCCCAATGCCGGTTTCAGCGACTCCCCTCCCTGGCTCCCGGTCAAGCCCGAACAGGCGGGCAGGGCCGTCGACACCCAGGCCGGCGTCGAGGGCTCGGTGCTGGAGTTCTACCGCACAATGCTGGGATTGCGTCGCGAAACGCCGGAACTGAAGACCGGAAAGACCCGCTTCTTCCACACGCGCGAGCCCATTCTGGCCTTCGCGCGGGGCGATGTGCTGTGCGCGTTCAACCTCTCGCCGCACCCCGTCGACCTGTCCCTCAGCGGGGCCGGGGAGTCATTGCTGGCGCAGGCGGCGGAAATCTCAGGCGGCACGCTCTCGCTTGGCGCGAACGGCTTCGCCATCCTCACAGGCGGCGAACCCACCGCGCATGGCGGGAACTGACCGTCCTTCGCGCAAGCTCGAGAGAAAGAAAAAGCCGGGCTGGCGAACACCGCAAGCCGGCTTTCTCGTATGTGGGGCTATTCGGCTACCTGCAGCTTGGTGCGAGGCCCGGCGGAGTTTTCGAGCGCCGTCAATTTGCGCCGCAAATGCTCGATCTCGTCGCGATTTTCCAGGATCGACTGCGCCAGGACATGCGCCGCCGGCTCCTCCGGCTCCGCCTCCTTCTTGCCGACCATGCGCGAGAACACCTTGCCCAGGACCCTGGACAGGTCGTCCATGATCAGGAAGAACGAGGGCACGACCACGAGGCTGAGCACGGTCGAGACGATGA
>JAUIBM010000203.1 GCA_030428345.1 Alphaproteobacteria bacterium
GAAGCTTGTTCATTTCTTCCGTGGCGATGTTTGCCGCCACCATCGTCCTGGCCGAAATCCTGGTGAAGCGCCAGAGGCTGGCGCTGCCGGCCTTCGTGCTGACGCTCGCTTATTGTTTCTCGTCCTTCTCCATTGTCGGGCCGCTGGCTTCTGCGGTGCTGCCGGGCGAGGACGGGCCGCTGATCGGCGTCCTCGTCTTCTTCGTCGCGCCGCTCGTGCTGCTGCCCTTCTACCTGCGCTACCGCGTCACGACCGCGCTTGCCGCGATGATCGTCATGATAGGCCTGCTGCTCTTCACGCTTGTGCTGGCGGCGCTCGATGTGGCGGCCGGGCCGGGCGAGTTCCTGACGCAGAACGGCAGGATCGTTGCCGGCGTCGCGCTCGTCATCGTGCTCGCATTGTTCGCCGTGGCGATGGCCTTCGACATGTCCGATCCGCAACGCCAGACACGGCGCTCGGATGTCGCCTTCTGGCTGCATCTGATGGCGGCGCCGGCGCTGCTTTTCTCGGTGTTCTCGACCATCTTCTTCAAGGGGGCGGCCAAGCTGTGGTGGGTCGACGATCCGAGCTACAACGAGGCGATTACCGTCGTCGCCATCATCGCCGTGATGATGCTGGTCGGGATCGTGATCGACCGGCGCGCCTTCGTCACCTCGGGCCTTATCTCGCTGGGCGTCGCGATCGCCGTCCTGGCGCGCACCGCCCAGATCGACATGATCAGCTTCGGCGCCCTGCCGCTGCTGCTGGTCGGCGTGATCGTGCTGTCGCTGGGCATTGGCTGGCAGCGGCTGCGCGCGTCCATCGTCACCCGCCTGCCGGCCGGCGTGCAGAACAGGCTGCGCCCCGCCCATTGAGCGGAGCGCCGGCCGCTGCGCGATGCGCGGCGGTCAGGTGTTGAACTTGAACAGCATCACATCGCCGTCGACGACGACATATTCCTTGCCCTCGTCGCGCGCCTTGCCCGCCTCCTTTGCGGGCACCTCGCCGCCTAGCGTGACATAGTCGTCATAGGCGATGGTCTCGGCGCGGATGAAGCCGCGCTCGAAATCGGTATGGATCACGCCGGCGGCGCCGGGGGCCTTGGTGCCGCGCGTGATGGTCCAGGCGCGCGTTTCCTTCGGTCCGGCGGTGAAATAGGTGATGAGGTCGAGCAGCTTGTAGCCCTCGTGGATGAGGCGGTCGAGACCCGGCTCCTCCAGCCCCATGTCGGCGAGGAATTCCTTCGCCTCGGCTTCGGGAAGCTGCGCCACCTCCGCCTCGATGGCGGCGGAAATGGTGACGGTGCGCGCGCCCTGTTCGCTCGCCATCGCCTCGACCGCCCTGGTGTGCTCGTTTCCGGCGGCGGCGTCCGCCTCCGCGACGTTGCAGACGAAGAGCACCGGCTTGGATGTCAGCAGGTTGAGGCCCTTGAGGATCTTCAGATCCTCCGCGGCGATGCCCTTCAGCAGGTGCCGGACCGGCTTGCCCTCGCGCAGCAATTCGAGCGCGGCGTCCATGACCGGCAGGACCGTCATGGATTCCTTGTCCTTGGCGGCGGCGCGCTTGCGCGTCTGTTCGGTGCGCCGTTCCAGGCTGTCCATGTCTGCGAGCATCAGCTCGGTCTCGATGGTCTCGGCGTCGGCTACCGGGTCGATGCGGCCCTCGACATGGGTGATGTCGTCATCCTCGAAGCAGCGCAGCACATGCACGATGGCGTCGACCTCGCGGATATTGGCCAGGAACTGGTTGCCGAGGCCCTCGCCCTTGGAGGCGCCGCGCACCAGGCCGGCAATGTCGACGAAGGAGATGCGCGTCGGGATGATCTCCTTCGATCCGGCGACGGAGGCGATCGCCTTCATGCGCGGATCGGGCACCGCCACCTCGCCGGTGTTCGGCTCGATGGTGCAGAAGGGATAATTCGCCGCCTGCGCGGCCGCAGTGCGCGTCAGCGCGTTGAAGAGGGTGGATTTGCCGACATTCGGCAATCCCACGATACCGCATTTGAAGCCCATGGATCAGTTCTCTTTGCCGAAGACCGCTTCGGTTCGTTGGTTGAACGGGCCGACTGTCGCCAACCCGGAATTCGCCAGCCCTGAATTTGTAAGGCCGTTGTGTAGTTCGTCCGGGCGAAAATGGCTACAGGCCAGTTGCGCCGGCCGGGTATACGCCGGGTTTGCGGCCGGCTCAGTCCTTGCCCAGCAATTTCTTCAGCATTTCGGCCATCGGTCCGGTCTCCGGCGGCTTGACCGCAGGGCCCTGGCTGCGGGCCTGCCGGATATGGCTTCGCCCCTTGGGGGCAGGCCGTTCAGGCTTTCCCGGCTTGTCCGCCTTTCCGCCGGTCGCCAGCGCGATCCGGTTCATGAAAGTGGATTCCTCGCCCTGGATCAGAAGCGGAAATTCGCTTGCGACCGCCTCCAGCAATGGCGCGAGCCATTCCTGGTCCGCCTTGGCGAAGTCGCCGAGCACATGGCGCTGCACCTGCGCCTTGTTGCCGGGATGGCCGATGCCGAGGCGCACGCGCCGATAGGCGGGCCCGCAATGGGCGTCGATGGAGCGGATCCCGTTATGCCCGCCCGCGCCGCCGCCGGTCTTCACCCGCAGCTTGCCGGGCGGCAGGTCGAGTTCGTCATAGAGCACGATGAGATCGGCCGGCGTGAGCTTGTAGAAGCGCATGGCTTCGCCAACCGCCTCGCCCGAAAGATTCATGTAGGTTTGCGGCTTCATCAGCAGCACCCGCTCGCCGCCGATGTCGCCTTCGCAGACCTGCGCCTTGAACTTCGCGCGCCAGGGCGAAAAGGAATGGCGGCGGACGATCTCGTCCGCCGCCATGAAGCCTATATTGTGCCGATTGCCGGCATGGTCCGAACCGGGATTTCCCAGCCCTGCAACAATGAGCATGGCCTGTCCTGTCCGTTGCGACCTTCAGAAGCGGAGTTATTCCGCCTCGTCGGCTTCCTCGTTCGCCTCGTTTTCCTCGGACTTCATCGCCGAGGAACCGGCGACCGTCGCGATGGTGAAGTCGCGGTCGGTGATGGTCGGCTTGGTGTTTTCCGGCAGCGTCACATGCGAGATGTGAATGGAGTCGCCGATATTGACGCCGGACAGATCGACCTGAATGTAGTCGGGGATCGCGGTCGCCGGGCATTCCAGCTCGACTTCGTGGCGCACGATGTTGAGTACGCCGCCGCGCTTGAGGCCCGGAGAGGCGTCTTCGTTCTCGAAGTGAACCGGCACGTTGACCACGACCTTGGAGTTCTTGGAAATCCGCAGGAAGTCGACATGCACGATGAAGTCGCGCACGGGGTCGGTCTGGTAGTCCTTCGGCAGGACCTGGTGCTTCTTGCCGTCGACGTCGATGGTCGCGACCGTCGTCAGGAAGCCGCCGGCATGCAGGCGCATCGTCAATTCCTTCTGCGGAAGAGCGATTGCGAGGGGATCTTTCTTGTCGCCGTAGATGACGGCAGGCACCATGGAATTGCGGCGCAGTTCGCGGGCGGCCCCCTTGCCGGTGCGATCGCGCGGCTGTGCCTTGAGCTCGTAGGTGTCGTGGCTCATCGGTTTGCCTTTCAGAGGTTTAAGAGGGCGTCCGGAGCCGGTTCCGGCCACGGACCTTGCGGCGTCCGGCAATCGCTTGCACAAACGCCACAAGCCCGCGCTGCCTCCAAGGGTGTCTGCGCGGGCAGCGGCCTTATAGGGCAGAGCGGGCGCGACAGCAAGAGCGCCGTCGCGCCCCTGCAGATCCATTCCACGTTTGCGCTGTCATGCGCCGTTCACAATTGCTGTGGCACTGGCACGCCATGAGCGCCATTTCCTTTCGCGAGTTCTTCGCCACCTTTGGCCGGATCGGCATTCTGTCCTTTGGCGGGCCGGCAGGGCAGATCGCGCTGATGCACCGGGTGCTGGTGGAAGAGAAGCGCTGGCTGGACGAGAAGAGCTTCCTGCATGCGCTCAGCTTCTGCATGCTGCTGCCCGGCCCGGAAGCCATGCAACTGGCCACCTATGCCGGCTGGCTGGCGCGCGGCGTGCGGGGCGGGCTGATCGCCGGGCTGCTGTTCGTGCTGCCTGGATTTGCGGTTCTGCTGGCGCTTTCGGTGCTTTACGCTACGGCCGGTTCGGTGCCCGGGGTCGCGGGCCTGCTGTTCGGCCTGAAGGCCGCCGTGCTGGCGATCGTCGCACAGGCGCTGCTTCGCGTCGCCGGGCGGGCGCTGACGGGCGGGGCGAGCCTCGCCATCGCGCTATCCGCCTTCGCCGCGCTGGCGCTGCTGCGACTGCCATTCCCCCTGGTGGTCGCCGCCGCCGCGCTAGCCGGCGCCCTTTGGCCGCATTCCTTCCGCCGCGATGCGGGCGAGCCGTCGATCCCGCCGGCGGTCGCAAGGCCGTGGCGGCATGTCGCGCGCGTCCTCGGCGCAGGGGTGGCGTTCTGGCTCGCGCCCCTGGCCGCGCTGGTCTGGTTCGGTGGCGCCGGCAACGTCCTTGCCGCGGAGGCGCTGTTCTTCTCGCGCACCGCGATCGTGACCTTCGGCGGGGCGTATGCCGTACTGGCCTATGTCGGCCAGCAGGCGGTGGAGGCCTATGGCTGGCTGTCGCCCGGGGAGATGCTGACAGGGCTCGGGCTCGCCGAAACCACGCCGGGGCCGCTGATCCTGGTGCTGGTCTTTGTCGGGTTCGTCGGCGCGTTCCGCGAGGCCGGCGGCCTGGACCCGTTGCTGGCGGGAAGCCTTGGCGCATTGGTCACGCTCTGGTTCACCTTCGTGCCGTGTTTCCTTTGGGTGTTTCTAGGGGCGCCCTTCATGGAAAGCCTGCGCGGCAATGCAAGGCTGTCGGGCGCGCTGGCCGCGATCACGGCCGCCGTGGTCGGCGTCATCGCCAATCTTTCGCTGTGGTTCTCACTGCATGTGCTGTTCGCGCAGGTCGGCGAGTTCCGGGCGGGGCCGGTCGCATTGTGGATGCCGGAACTGGCGAGTTTCGACTGGCGCGCGGCGGCGATCGCCGGCGTCGCGGGGCTGTCGATCTGGAAAGGGGCGGGGATGGCGAGCGTATTGGGCGCAGCCGCCGTCCTGGGCGTGCTCGCCGGATTGGCGTAGACTGTCAGTCGAACAGGCTGGAGACCGATTTTTCCAGCGCGGTGCGCTGGATGGCCTCGCCGACGAGCTCGGCGACCGAGACCACGCGGATGTTGTGGGCGGTCTCGACGGCGGAAGTCGGCTGGATGGTGTTCGAGATCACCAGTTCCTTCAGCTTGGAGGCGGCGATGCGGGCCACCGCGCCGCCCGAAAGAACGCCATGGGTGATATAGGCCGTGACGCTGGCCGCGCCCATGTTGAGCAGCGCGTCGGCAGCGTTGCACAGGGTGCCGCCGGAATCGATGATGTCGTCGGTCAGCAGGCAGTCATGGCCCTCGACGTCGCCGATGACGTTCATCACCTCGGATTCGCCCGGCCGGTCGCGACGCTTGTCGACGATCGCCAGCGGCGATTCCAGGCGCTTGGCCAGCGCGCGGGCGCGCACCACGCCGCCGACATCGGGCGAGACGACCATGATGTTTTCAAGGACGTAGTTGTCGCGCACATCGGAGGCGAGGACGGGGATGGAGAACAGATTGTCGGTCGGGATGTCGAAGAAGCCCTGGATCTGGGCGGCGTGCAGGTCGAGCGTCAGCACGCGGTCGGCGCCGGCCTTGGTGATCATGTTGGCCACCAGTTTGGCCGAGATCGGCGTGCGCGGAACCGATTTCCGGTCCTGCCGGGCATAGCCGAAATAGGGCAGGACGGCCGTGATGCGGCGCGCCGAGGCGCGCTTGAGCGCATCCAGCATGATCAACAATTCCATCAGATTGTCGTTTGCCGGATAGGAGGTCGATTGCAGAACGAAGCAGTCCTCGCCGCGGACATTCTCGAGGATCTCCACGAAAATCTCCTGATCGGCAAAGCGGCGAACATTGGCCTTGCCGAGCGGAATCTCCAGATATTTCGTAATCTGTTCAGCGAGAACGCGGTTGGAATTGCCTGCGAAAAGTTTCATGTGCTGCCAGCCGCGATGTAGGTTTGGCGGGTGTATAGGGGATGGGGTCGCCCCTATCAATGGCGCAGGCGGGATTTCAACCGCTGACGTCG
>JAUIBM010000204.1 GCA_030428345.1 Alphaproteobacteria bacterium
CAGCAGCTTCGACACCACACCCGCGCTCGGATTGGCCAGCATCGCCCAGCTTATCGCGTAGAAAAGGCCCGGCGTTGCGGCCACAAGCACCATCATCGGGGTGATCCAGGAGCGGAAACGCGTCTGGAACCGCGTCGCGAGAACCGCGAAATAGGTGCCGCCCGCCAGGCTTCCGACAGTCACCCCGACGGAAAGAACGATCGTCGCCCAGATGTTGGAGAGCAATTGCGGATCGCCCAGGACCTGGCGAAAGCCGCTCAATGTCCAATGGGTCTCGGAGGCGAAGGGCGATCCGGTAAACGACCCCCTCAACAGCATGACCATCGGCCAGAGGAGGCAATAGACGATCAGCGCGGCGAGGAAGACCCGGAAAGCCACCCGTCCGAACCTCCCGGTCCATGGGCGAACCGGAAGGCTCGATGATTGCATGCTGGACTCCCCTGTCCTGGCCGAAGGCATGATGGTTATTCGGCCCCGCGCGTCAAGGCTACTCGAACTTCGCGGCCGGACCTGCCACCCAATCCTTCAGCGCCGCCTGCATGGCGTCACCGGTCAGCACGAGCAGCTTGTGATTGGCCGGCATGCCTTCAGGTTCCGGGGAGCCGGGCATGGTGCCGACCGAGCCGAGCTTTTCCGCGGCGATTTTTGCCCCACTCGGGGACAGCAGCCACGAAATGAACAGCTTCGCTGCATTGGGATGCGGAGCGCCCTTCATCAGTCCCGCAGAGAGCGGCACGACGGCATTGCCTTCCTTGAGGTAGTTGAACTTGACGGGCGCGCCTTTCGCCTTGGCGGCGTTCAGTACGGTAAGCGCCATGAAGGGCGCCACGGCGAACTGGCCCTGGGCGACCGACAGCATTGTCGCGGACGTACCCTTGCCAATCGAAGGCTTCTGGGCCGCGAATGCACTGATCCACGCATCGTCGATGGCGCCGCCGGCAAGGGCCTGAACCATGGCCATCGGCGAGGTGGTCAGGGTCGTTGCGCTGGTCATCGCCATCTTGCCCTTGAGCGCGGGATCGAGCAGGTCCGCCCAACTTGTCGGGCCGTCGCCGCTGATCATGTCGGTATTGATGCCGGGCCCGACCGGCACGAGCGACCAGACATACCAACTGTTGTCCGTTCCGACATAGCTCTTGGAAAGATCGGCGATGCCTGCCGGCTCATACGACTCAAGATAGCCCTTGGAGTAGAGCGTCGGGAAGTCGAGATCGCCCGAGGAAAGCACGTCGGCCTGGGGCTTTCCGGTCGCAACCTCCGCTTCCAGGCGGGCGAACATCGCCGCACCGTAAATGTCGGTCGGCGTGATGGTGATGCCGGGGAACTCGGCCTCGAAGATGTCGAACATCGGCTGGTTCGAGGCCGCGGCCGGCATGTAGATCGAAACGGTGTCCTCACCCGCTGCTTTCGCCGCCTCATAGAGCGCCTTCAAGCCGGCTTCGTCGGCATGCGCCAGGCCTGCCATCGCCGGCAGCACGGAAAGACACGCGCCTGCAAAGGCGCTTGTCAGCCGACGCGAAAATTTCGTGTGTCGCATCATCTTCTCTCCTCCCTCGGATTGTATTTCGGGCTCCCTCAACGGCCGGCGGACGTCCGGTCGCCTCCATCCCGGGCGCACATTTACTACATATATGAAACTGTTGCAACTACTACGTATGTGAAGTTATTCTGCCCGCCACGGCGGAAGCGATGGCCGCCCGCGACGAAGCGGCGATGTCGGCAAACAGGGAGGAAATCAGCGTGAGCGAGCGTCAGCTTATCAAGTGCGGCTATCTGATCACCATGGAGAATGCGACTGGCGGGATATCGTCGGGACAGATCCTCATTGAAGACGGCAAGATTGTTCATGTCGCCCCGCAAATCGAGGCGGCGGATGCACGCGTGATCGATGCGAGTGACATGATCGTCATGCCGGGCTTTGTCGATACCCACCGCCATACATGGCAGACCTGCGTGCGCCATCGTTGTGCGGACATCCACCCCCCCTTCGCCTATTTCCAGGAAATGATGTTCAAGCGCGGTCCGCGCTATCGACCCGAGGACGTGTGGATCGGCAATTATCTCGGCGCCTTGAGCGCGATCGACGGCGGCGTCACGACCATGCTCGACTGGTCGCAGATCCAGAACACGCCGGAGCATTCGGACGCTGCGGTCGACGCGCTCCAGCAATCGGGCATCCGCGCCGTCTTCGGGCATGGCTGGTCGCTGACGGAAGCGGGATCGCGAACGCCGAACAGCGTGCGGCCGCACCCCGCAGACATCGCGCGGCTCCGCCGCGAACGGTTCAGCTCGGACGATTCGCTGCTGACGCTGGTGATGGCGGGGCGCGGTCCGGAGATCGCGTCGACCGAGACCTGGCAATCGGACCTGAAGCTCGCGCGCGATCTCGGCATCCGTTCGAGCATTCACATGGGGGCGTTCGCCTTCAATGGCGCGAAGCGCGGCATCGCGGAGATGAACAAATACGGGATGCTGGGCGACGACATCACCTTCATCCACTGCAACTCCAGCGCGGACGACGAATTGCAGATGATTGCCGACAACGGGGTGACCGTCTCGCTGGGCGTCTATGTCGAGATGAACTCGCCGGGCCTCGGGGACATTCCGCTCGACCGGTTGCTGGCTCTGGGCGTGCGGCCGAGCCTGAGCGGCGACACCGAGACCCTCGGTAGCGCGGACATGTTCACCCAGATGCGTTCCGCCCTGGCCTATTACCGCTCCTATGTCGGCGGCGGCCACTCCAGGGCGGTCAATCCGCCCGAGACGATCACGACCCGCGACGTGCTCCAGTTCGCGACCGTGGAAGGAGCACGCGCCAACGGAATGCTGCACAAGGTCGGCACCATTGCTCCGGGCAAGTCTGCCGACATCATCATGATCCGTCTGAACGAAATCAACCTGCTGCCGGTTATCGACCCCGTAGCGGCCGTCGTGATCGGCTGTCACCCGGGAAATGTCGACACGGTGATGGTGGAAGGCCGCATCCTGAAGAAAGACGGCAAGCTGGTCGGGATCGACCTGGCGGACATCCGGCAGCGCGCCCACGAGTCCCAGCATTACATTCTGGCCGATTGACCGCCCATCCGCGAACAGCTGCGCCCGCCGCCAAACGGTCGGCGAGGTCAAAGGCAACCAGTGAAGGTATGCTCCATGCATGATGTAAGAATCGAACACGATATCTGCTACGCCAAAGCCGCCGGACAGGCGCTTTGCCTCGATATCTACCGTCCCGATGTTTCGGGCGACGCGCCGGTCGTCCTCTATCTGCATGGCGGCGGCTGGGCGCGGGGAGACAAGCGCGACTTCGCCGAACGCCTGGAACGGATGGCGGCTAACGGCGTGGCGGTCGCCTCGGCCAATTACCGCCTCGTCCCCGAATTCGTCTATCCAACGAACATTCACGACGCCAAGGCGGCTGTCCGCTGGCTGCGCGCCAACGGGCCGTCGCGAGGTCTGTCTGTCGAGAAGATCGGCGCCTGGGGCGCATCGGCGGGCGGGTACATCGCGGTCATGCTGGGGCTGACCGCCGGCGATCACGAACTGGAGGGGAAGGTCGGCGACCACCTTGACCAGTCGAGCGCGGTACAGGCCGTCGTCAGCTGGTTCAGCCTACATGACTTCATGACCACGAGTTACCAGTCGCCACTGGAAAAGCGCCTTCAGGGAAAGACGCTGGCCGCCGGCCTGTTCGGCGTGGACGAGGTGACAGGCGACAACCCGCTTGTCAGAAAGGCCAGCCCCTTGCGGCGAATCCATGCCGACGCGCCGCCTTTCCTGATTGCCCATGGCGATTGCGACAGCATCGTACAGGCGTCGGAAAGCGCCAATCTGCTCGCCGCCTTCTCGCGGGAGGGTCTCGACGCCACCCTGTGCCTGATTGCGGCCGCGGGCCATGAAGATCCGAAATTCGACAGCGCATCCAACCTCGCGGTGACGGCCGCCTGGCTGAAGTCGAAACTTGAGCCCTGACGGCCCGGAAAACAGCCGGGACGCCGAAAAAGAGCCTGGCGTCCCGGCGGCCCCTGGACCGGCGACGGCCAAGGGTTGCGGCGCGAGGCGCCTAGAGGTTCACACCGGGCAGCCACTTCAAAAGCTGATCCTTCGGCAGATGCTGCTGCAGGGGGCGCTCTCCCACCCACGCCACGTGCCCGTCGGGGCGCAGCAATGCGCTCGCGACGTCCTGCAGTTCCCCCGTCGCGGGCGAAGCGAGCGACGCCGCAACGATCGGCAGATCGTCCCGCAGGTCGGGCAAGGCGGATTGCGCGGTCAGGTCGAGCAAGACGAATTTCTGCTTCCGTAGCAGGGTGAACACCGTATCGCTGCCGTGGCCTTGCGGATTCAGCGCCAGGTTGGAGATGCGGCGGCCGACGATGTCGTGCGTATCGCCCTCGGATGGATAGCGGGCAGCGAGTCCGCCAAGATCCTCGGCGATCCTGCGGCTGACCTCGGGAATGGTCAGGAAGTCGTTTTCCAGCCTTCGCTTCAAGGCGACGTGCTCGTCGTCGAAATTGAACTGTATGGCGCATTGGGTGCGAACATTGTCGAGGAGGCGGTCAATCTCCGGCTGCCTTTCGCTCACGAAGGAATCGAGCAGCCAGTCCGGCCCGTCTCCGCGCGCGGCATAGGCCAGTTTCCATCCCAGATTGAAGGCGTCCTGCAGGCAGAACTGCATGCCGACGCCGGAGGCCGGGTAGTGGATGCGCACCGACTCGCCGACGAGGAAAACGCGTCCCTTTCTCAATTGGGCCGCAAGAAACAAAGCATCGTGGAAGGTATTGATCGAGTGAACCTTCTCGATGCCGAAATCGGAACCGTGAACGCGTCGCAGCATCGCCTTGGCCTCCTCCAGCTCCGGCGCATTGGCGGACACGTCATGGCAGGTGGCGGCGTCGATCATGGCGAAGCGGGTCAGCCCGTCCCGGAGAGGATAGGTCATCGCCCAGCCGTTTTCGCTGTTCGAAACCGTGACATTCCTGGAATAGGGATTGTCGACGAAGGCATCGACATTCATGGCGAGCCTTCCGGCGGGGCGGCCCCGGAACTCGATGCCCACCGCGTTGCGCACAGCACTTCGCCCCCCGTCGCAGCCGACGAGATAGCGCGCCTTGAGGCTGCGTTCTTCCCCCGCCTCGGTGCGGTAGCGGACCGTTACCGAGTCCTCGTCCTGATCCACGCCGACGACTTCGCTGTTCCGGCGGATTTCTCCACCACGGCTCACGAAATGCTCGGCGAGCAGCCGCTCCGTCTCGATCTGAGGAAACATCACCACATAGGGATAGTCGGAGGCCACCGCCCTGTAGTCGATGCCTGGCAGACCGGCCCATATGCCGTCGGGCGAGCGCGGATCGGTGTGCAGTTCGAACGCGCGCTCCATGAAGGAGTCGATCATGCCGCGGCTTGCGAAGATTTCGAGCACGCGCGGCGCCAGGGTCCCTGCCCTTGTCAGCCAGGGTTCGGCGCGCTTCTCCAGAATGATCGTTCGAGCGCCGCCGAGAGCGGTCTCGCATCCGACCATGAGACCCGATGGGCCGGCGCCGGCAATGATGATGTCGGCATCCAGGGACGTATCGGTCATGTTTCTTTCTCCTCCTATGCTATTACTTGAAATGGAATGTGTATGCCGCGCGATTACCTGGAGCGCGCCGCGGATGTCGGTCGGAGCCTGGACCTCCTTGCGGACGAACCGGATTTCCGTCGTCGGCTCGCACAAGGCGCATCCGGGGCGCCGCCCCGCCCGGCGAATCTGGGTGGAACCCAAACGGGTGCGTGCTAATAGAGGGCTGAGTGGCCATCGCCACTTGATGCCAGGGGCGGCATTCGGGCCTTGATTGAAGGCAGGTTATCGGTTGGCGGCCGAGCAGATTGGGAACAGGGAAACGATGCTCATAGGGACCGGCATGAACGAAAACCCGAAAAAGTCCTCCGCGCCCGGAGAGCAGATCGATTACGCGCTCAGGGAAGCAGGGTCCGTTCCGGACGAGTCGATCCGTGCGTATCTGATGTTCCATTACGCCTCGCTCGTGGTGAACAAGGTGGTCGACACCCATCTGTCGAAATGGGGCCTCTCGGTTGCGCTTTTTTTCG
>JAUIBM010000205.1 GCA_030428345.1 Alphaproteobacteria bacterium
GAAGAAGAAGATAGTGAAATTGATCCCCGGCAGCAGCACCAGCGCCAGGGCGAGCAGGTTGGCGGCGATGACCACCAGCGTGAACTTCGCCGCCAGAATCATCGATGGCAGCAGCGGCATCGGGCGGCCCGGCGCATCGCGCGGATAGTGGCGCTGCTCCACCAGTTCGGCGACGTCGTCCAGGAATATCCCCGCAAAGATCGCCGCGACAGGCCCGATCAGGAACCCCAGCCCGATGACGAATCCGGTTCCCGTCAGCCACAGCACCGCCGTGGCGACCCATGGCCATGCCTGCAGATAGGGGACGAGCCAGGTCGAGATCGCCGATTCCAACCCGATCCAGGCGAGCACGAGCAGCAGCAGCGTCAGCCCGAGCGACTTCCACAATACCCCGCGAAAACCGGGTTCGAATATCTGGCTGGCGGCCAGTCTGGCGGATTGGATGATCAAACGTGGCCCCTGGATTGTCGGTGCGATGACGAGGCTGCGTCAACGCGTTCGCCCGCTGCACATGGGAACGCGCATCCGCCGGTTCAAGCGGGGTTTCCTTCGCGCCGCCAAGCCGCTATGCACCGCTGAACAGCCACAGCCAGGCAACAATTCCGGGATATTTCGATGAACGATACGCGCTTCGACGTGCTTACCATAGGTAATGCTATCGTCGACATCATAGCCAATGCCGACGACGATTTTCTGGTTGGCAATGAAATCGTCAAGGGCGCCATGAACCTGATCGACGCCGACCGCGCGGTGATGCTCTACGACGCCATGGGCCCGGCAATGGAGGCCTCCGGCGGCAGCGCCGGCAATACGGCGGCGGGCGTCGCCAGCCTTGGCGGGCGCGCCGCCTATTTCGGCAAGGTCGCGGACGACCAGCTCGGCGAATTCTTTCGCCACGACATCCGCGCCGCCGGCGTCCATTTCGAGACGCGGTCGCTGCAGACGACGCCACCGACTGCGCGCTCGATGATCTTCGTCACGCCCGATGGCGAGCGTTCGATGAACACCTATCTGGGCGCCTGCGTCGAACTTGGGCCGGAAGACATCGAGAAGGAGGTGGTCGCCTCGGCCGCCGTGACCTATTTCGAAGGCTATCTGTGGGATCCGCCGCTCGCCAAGGACGCGATCCGCCTGGCGGCCGATATCGCCCACGCCCATGACCGCCGCTTTTCCATGACGCTGTCCGACCCCTTTTGCGTCGATCGCTACCGCTCGGAATTTCTCGAATTGATGCGTTCCGGCACGGTCGACATCGTCTTCGCCAACGAGGCGGAACTGAAATCGCTCTACCAGACCGCCTCCTTTGAGGCGGCGCTGGACGCGGTAAGGGCGGATTGCGCGCTTGCGGCGGTCACGCGCAGCGAAAAGGGATCGGTGATCGTCACGCGCGATGAAACCCATGCGATCAACGCCTTCCCGATCGAGACGCTGGTGGACACGACGGGCGCCGGCGATCTCTATGCGGCCGGTTTCCTGTTCGGCCTCACCAATGGCCGCAATCTCGTCGAATGTGGGCATATCGGTTCGCTCGCCGCCGCGCGCGTCATCCAGCAATTTGGCCCGCGTCCGCGCGAGAGCCTGAAGGCGCTGCTGGAGCAGGAAGGTCTCTAGCCGGCCGATGGCGGGCGGCGATTCCCCTGGCGAACGCATCCTGCGGGGCTATGAGGATTCCGCAAACGAACTGATCGCGCGGTATGAGGCGATCTCCTCGGCGCGGGAATATGCGCCGCTTGCCCACCTGCTGCCGGCGCGTGCGGGACGCGTCCTCGATCTGGGCGCCGGTACGGGCCGCGATGCGGCCTGGTTCGCGGGCATGGGCCATTCGGTTCTGGCCGTCGAGCCGGTCCGCCGGTTTCGCGCGGCCGGCGCGCGTCTGCATCCCACCGCCGGCATCGAATGGGTCGACGACACGTTGCCGGCGCTGCGCTCGGTGACGTCCCGCGGCCTGCGCTTCGATCTCGTCAACGTAAACGGCGTCTGGCAGCATCTGGATGCCGGGCAACGCCACACGGCCATGCCCGTCCTGCGCGCGCTTGTCGCGCCGGAAGGCCGTCTGGTCGTGTCGGTTCGGCACGGCCCTGGCGCTCCGTCCCGGCCGTGCTTTCAGGCGCCGGCCCAGGACACGATCGATTGCGCCGTCGACAACGGGTTTGCGCTCGACTACGCCGAGGAGCGCGAGTCGATCCATCCGGCCAACCGCGCCGCCGGGGTGACATGGACCTGGCTGGTCTTTTCGCCGGCTATTTAGCCAGCGCCCGCAGTTCATAGAGCTTTTCGAGCGCCTCGCGGGGCGTCATCTCGTCGGGGACCAGCGCCGCGACGGCTTGCGCCAGTGCGTCCGGCACATAGGGTGCGGGCTGCTTCTCGCGCAGCGCAATGGAGAAGAGCGGCAAGTCGTCCACCAGCGCGGAGGCCGGCTTTGCCCGCTCGGTGTTTTCCAGCTGGTCGAGCACGGTGCGCGCCCGCGCCACCACCGCCTCCGGCAGGCCGGCGAGCCGTGCCACCTGGATGCCGTAGGACCGGTCCGCCGCGCCCGGCGCGACCTCGTGCAGGAACACGACGTCGCCTTTCCATTCCTTGACCTTCATCGTCACATTGGCGAGGCGATGCAGCGGTTCGGCAAGGGCGGTGAGCTCGTGATAATGCGTCGCGAAGAGCGCGCGGCTGCGATTGGCCTCATGCAGATGCTCGATCGTCGCCCAGGCGATGGAAAGCCCGTCAAACGTCGCCGTGCCGCGTCCGATCTCGTCGAGGATAACCAGCGAGCGTTCGCCGGCCTGGTTGAGAATGGCGGCGGTCTCGACCATCTCCACCATGAAGGTGGAGCGCCCGCGCGCCAGATCGTCCGCCGCGCCGACTCGGCTGAACAGGCGGTCGACGACGCCGATATGGGCGGCGCGCGCCGGCACCCAGGAGCCCGCCTGGGCCAGGATGGCGATCAGCGCGTTCTGGCGCAGGAAGGTCGACTTGCCGCCCATGTTCGGGCCGGTCAGCAGCCAGATCCGGCCATTGCGCCCGCCTTCCTCCGCGCCGATGTCGCAATCATTCGGTACGAAGGGTCCGTCGCCGCTGCGGCGCAGCGCCTGTTCCACGACCGGATGGCGTCCGCCCTCGATCTTCATCGCCAGGCTGTCGTCGACCGCCGGCCGGCAGTAATCCTCGCTCGCCGCCAGTTCGGCGAGCGCGGCCGAGACGTCCAGCAGGGCGAGGGCGTCGGCCGCCGCGCCGATCGCGTCCGCCTGCGCCAGCACCTCGGCCTGCAGGTTGTCGAAGATTTCGAGCTCGATCTGCAGCGCGCGTCCCGCCGCATTGGCGATGCGGCTTTCGATGTCGGCGAGTTCCCCGGTGGAAAAGCGCATGGCATTGGCCAGCGTCTGGCGGTGGCTGAACTGAGCCTTGCCCTCCGCCGAGGTCAATGCGTCGGCATTGTTCGCCGTCACTTCGATGAAATAGCCCAGCACGTTGTTGTAGCGAATCTTGAGGTTCCGGACGCCGGTCTCCTCGGCATAGCGCTGCTGCATGCCTGCGATAACCTGCCGGCTCTCATCGCGCAGCCGCCGCAATTCGTCGAATTCGGGGCTGTATCCGGCGCGCACGAAGCCGCCGTCGCGCTTCAGCAGGGGCGTCTCCTCGGCGAGCGCAGCCTCCAGATGCCGCGCCAGATCGTGCGGCGCGGCGGCGAGCATGGCGATGGCCTGCGCCAGTTCGGCGGGAGGCTCGGCGTCGCCGAAGAGCCCGGCAACCGCCCGTGCGCCGCCGAGTCCGGAGGCGATTGCGCCCAGATCGCGCGGGCCGCCGCGATTGAGCGAAAGGCGGGCCAGCGCACGCGGCATGTCCGCTACCGATTTCAGCGTGTCGCGCAAATCGCGCGCGAGCTTGCGCTCCTCCAGCAGGAACGCGACGGAATCGAGCCGCGCATCGATCGCGCCGGGATCGGTCAGGGGATTGAGCAGCCGCTGCGCCAGCAGCCGCGCTCCGGCGCCCGTCACCGTCCGGTCGATCGCCTTCAACAGGCTGCCCTCGCGCTCTCCGCCCAGCGTGCGGGCAAGCTCCAGATTGGCCCGCGTCGCCGCGTCGATGAACATCGTGTCGCTGGAGCCCTCTCGCACCGGCCGCGCCAGCGCCGCGCGCTCGCCCAGTTGCGTCTTCTCGACATAGGCGAGAATCGCTCCGGCGGCGGCGCATTCCGGGCGGCTGAAATTGCCAAGGCCGTCGAGCGTCGCCACCGCGAAGTGCCTCGCCAGGCGCTCGCTTGCCGCTGCGCTGTCGAAGGTGCTGGCCGGCTGGGGCGACAGCGCCATGCGCGCCTCGCGCAGCACCGGACCGCATTGCGCGTCGTCCAGAAGGGTGTCGGGAACCACCAGTTCGCTGGGATCGATCCGCGCCAGATCGGCGGCAAGCCGCTGCGGTCCGGTCTCGCAGACGCGGAAGGCCCCGGTCGAAAGATCGATCCACGCGATGGCGAACTCGTCGCGCCCTTCGCCGGCGCGCACCCGCGCCAGCGCCGCCAGGAAATTGTCGCGGCCCGGATCGAGCAGCTTCTCCTCGGTGATCGTGCCCGGCGTCACCAGCCGCGTGACCTCTCGCCGCACCACCGATTTCGAGCCGCGCTTCCTGGCTTCCGCCGGATCCTCGACCTGCTCGCAGACCGCGACGCGGAAGCCCTTGGAGATCAGCTTGTGCAGATAGTCCTCGGCCGCATGCACCGGAACGCCGCACATGGCGATGTCCTCGCCCAGATGCTTGCCGCGTTTTGTCAGCGCGATGCCGAGCGCACGCGAGGCGATTTCGGCGTCTTCAAAGAACAATTCGTAGAAATCGCCCATCCGGTAGAACAGCAGCATGCCGCGATGGGCGGACTTGATCTCCAGATATTGCTCCATCATCGGCGTCGCGCGCCCGGCGGCGGGCGCCGGTGCGCCAGCCTCTTCCGGGTTCGGCGGCTGCCTGGTGTTTTCTTTCGCAACGGTCACCCGGCGCTCTCCTGTTCGCCCGCAAGCGGTGCGCGACCATCTCGCAGCACCGCGCGCAAGGCAAGGATAGGGCTGCAAAGCTGTGTTGGAAAACCGCCGCGTTCATGCAAGAAGGTCGGCAAAACGGCTCGCGAACAATGCCGGGTCGCAAAGATCGAGCGGGAGGAAATGATGGCTGCGAATACCAGGGATGCGATGCGGGGACCGTCCGTTTCCGACGAGGAGGCGCTGGAGTTTCACCGTCGCGGCCGTCCCGGAAAGCTGGAGATCGTCCCAACCAAGCCGATGGCCACCCAGCGCGACCTGGCGCTGGCCTATTCGCCGGGCGTCGCCGCGCCGGTGAAGGCGATCGCCGAGGATCCCGACAGCGCCTATGACTACACCACGCGCGGCAATATGGTCGCCGTCATCACCAATGGCACGGCGATCCTGGGGCTCGGCGATCTGGGCGCGCTCGCCTCCAAGCCGGTGATGGAGGGCAAGGCGGTCCTGTTCAAGCGATTCGCCGATGTCGATTCCATCGACCTGGAGATCGACACCACCGATATCGACGCCTTCATCAATGCGGTGCGCTATCTGGGACCCTCCTTCGGCGGCATCAACCTGGAGGACATCAAGGCCCCGGACTGCTTCATCATCGAGCAGACCCTGCGCGAGGCGATGGACATTCCGGTGTTTCACGACGACCAGCACGGCACCGCCATCATCGCGGCGGCTGGCCTGATCAACGCCCTTCACCTCACCGGACGCGACATGAGGAAGACGCGCCTCGTGTGCAACGGCGCGGGCGCGGCGGGCATCGCCTGCATCGAATTGATCAAGGCGATGGGTTTCAATCCGGCCAATGTCATCCTGTGCGACACCAAGGGGCCGGTCTACAAGGGCCGGCAGGAGGGCATGAACCAGTGGAAATCGGCGCATGCGGTGGAGACCGATGCGCGGACGCTGGAGGAGGCGATGGTCGGGACGGACATCTTCCTCGGTCTTTCCGTCAAGGGCGCGCTGACCCCGGCCATGGTGACCTCGATGGCCGACAAGCCGATCATCTTCGCCATGGCCAATCCCGACCCGGAAATCACGCCGGGCGAGGTC
>JAUIBM010000206.1 GCA_030428345.1 Alphaproteobacteria bacterium
CTCTCGCCCAGCGGGGTGATCCGCAGGTCGCGCAATCCGGTGGCCGAGGAGCCGACAAAGACGATGTTTCCTTCGATCAGCGCGCGGATGTCCTCTGCGGGTCGCTGGAGCAGATCCTTGGCGGGAAGGTAGAGCGAGCGGTCTTCGTCATGCGCGAAGTAGATTCGGAAGCGGCCCTGCCGGTCGACCGGCGCGACGAATTGCCCGACCTTCAGGCTGGTCATTCCGGCCCTGCCGGCCGAGAGTTCGCCACTCGCCGAGGTCGTCTTGAGTACGTAGCTGGCCGCGCCCTGGGCAACGCGCAAGGCTTCGATCGACAGCGAGGGATAGATTTTCTTGCCATTGGTGACGAACATCGGCACTTCGCGCACCACGTCGTCCTTCTGCTCGGAAAGCGACATGAGCCCATTGCCCGAGGCGGCATCCTGGAAGATGGGAAGAGACATGATGCTGCCCGTGAATGGCCTGAGCACGGGCTTGGGGTCCTCGCCCAGGAAGGCGTAGCCAGCCTTGATTTCCGGCAGGACCTTGTCGATGCGCGGTTCGCTGAAAAAGCCGATCACCGTCGGTGTCCTGGCGATCGACGCCGCCAGGACGGCGTCATTGTCGGGAAGGGAGGAAACCGCCTGTTCCAGCAGTTTTTCCTGCGCCGGATCGATGCCGGACTTGCCCGCTTCCTGCAGGGTCCGCAGGAAGGCGGCCGGACCGGTGCGGTCCGGCTCGGAGAACACCACGTCGAAGGCGATCGCGGCTGCGCCCAGTTCGCCCAGCCTGTCGACCATCGCGGCAATTCGGGTGCGCGGCCACGGCCATTGGCCGAATTCGGCGATGGAGCCTTCGTCGATATCGATGATGCGGATCGGCTGGCCCAGGGGCTGGCGCGGCTTGAACCGCTGATAGGCGTCGAAGGTCAGATCGCCGAGGCCGGTCAGAATTGGCGGGTCGCCATAGCGCCACGTCCATGCTCCGGCCATCGTCGCAATCGCCACGACCAGCACATAGAGCGTCTTGCGCGGCACCCTGCGCATCACGGTTCACCCGATCGTGGCAGGCGCGGCGAACCGGGCAGGGCGGCTAGAGGGAAATCGTACGGGGCGCGCATATCGGCCCCGACTCACAGCCTGATGCTCATCGCCTCGCGGGCGACGCCGCTTTGTGCGTGCTCCTCGCGGATGGCGGCCTCGATCGCGTCGAGCTCGTCATCCGTGCGGAACGGCATGTGATGAATGGAAAGGAAGGCGCCGGCATTGGCCTTGGCGCGCAGGCGCATGCCTTCCTCCCAGGTCGAGTGTCCGTAGCCGGCGAAATCGGGCAGTTCTGCATCGGTGAAGCTGGCGTCGTAGACGAACAGGTCCACATCCTTCAGCAGTTTCACCACATTGCGGTCGGTCTTGCCCGGAACATGCTCGGTATCGGTGATGAAGGCAAAGGATTTTCCTTCATATTCAACGCGGTAGCCGGTAGCGCCGCCCGGATGGTTGAGAGGCGCGGTGCGCACCATGATGCCATCGCCCAGATCGATGGTCTGGTTGCGCTCGACCTCGCGGTAGCGCGTCTTGGCGGAGAACACCTCGGGGCCGACCGGAAAATAGGGCCGGCGCATGAGCCCCCTCATCGATTCCGACGTGGAGCCGGAGCCGTCGAGATGACCCATCCACACGTCGATTTCATAGTCGGGCGAGAAGAACGGAGCGAAGAAGGGAACGCCCTCGATGTGATCGTAATGCACATGCGTGAACATCAGATCGAGGCGGTGAATGCGCCCCTGCTCGACGATCCGGCTGCCCAGTTCACGGATGCCGGTGCCAGCGTCGAACACGATGATCCGGCTGCCGCAGCGGACCTCGGCGCAGATCGTGTTGCCGCCGGTCCGCTGGAACTGGCGTCCGGGCGAGGCCAGCGTCCCGCGAACGCCCCAGAACGTTATCTCGAAATCCGTGTTTGTGCACTCGGTCAACGTCTTGCTCTCTGCCGACCCATCCGTATCAAACGGCTTTTGCCAGTTCGAGCTGGCGACGGGCGTCGGTCAACTCGGATGTGGTCCTGGAAAGACGCAGCGCCAATTCCCGCATGACCTGTACGCCCAGCTTGGGAAAGTCGGTGATCAGGCCGAGGAAGTGTTCCTTCTTGATCTTCAGAACGACCAGTTCGCCCTTGGCCTTGAGGGTCGCGGTGCGCGGCACGTCGCAAAGAATGGCGATCTCGCCGACCACGGCGTTCTCGCCGAGCTGCGCGACCTCGATTTCCTCCTCGCCGACCTCGACGATGACCTTCGCGGCGCCCTTGACGATGACATAGGCGGCGTCGCCGACTTCACCCTGATGGAAGACGGACTGGCTGTCGCGATAGGTCATGCGGTCCGAGGCGAAAGCCAGGAGCTTCAACTTGCCGGGGTCGATTGCCGCAAAAAGAGGAATACGCCGCAATACGTCGACTTCTTCACTGAGCGTCGCCATTGGACTCTCCTTTCTGCCGCCACTCGAGACGCAAAGGCGGGAGGATTTGCGTCATGCCCCCATCAACTCACGATAAGCTTGCGATTCCCGCTGCAACTGCTCCGGGGAGCCGTCGTCCACCAGCGTTCCCTGTTTGAATACCAGCACCCGTTCGAACATGTCGGCGAAAGCCATGTTCATCGGCGCCCATATCACGCCAAACACATTTCCGTCCCGCCCCTTGGATCTGGCGAGCACGTTATCAAGGATCACCTTCTGCGTGCGGCCGTCAAGCGTGTTGAGCGCCTGATTGACGATGAGGAAGTCGGGTTTCTTCAGCAATGCCCGCGCCATATGCAGTTTCTGGCGCTGCGTTTCGGAAAGCCGCTTGCCGCCCGAGCCGATATTGTATTCGAGCCCGATGCGGAAAATATCGTCCGTAAGGTCCATCTCGGCAAGCAGTTGGCGGATCGCGTTGGTGACGCGTTCCGGGCCCTCAGCGACGCCGGAAGAAATGCGCCCGAGCAGCACGTTGTCGAGCACCGAGGCCGCGGGGTTGTAGCGCTCGGGATCGTAGAAATTGACCGGAGGCTCGTCCATTTGCTGCAGGCGCTCCTGCAGCAATGCGCGCGCAGTCAGGATTTTGGCCTTGAGCTCGTCGTCCAGCAGTCCGAGACGATTGCGCGCCTCGGTATAGGCGAAGGGCAATTGCAGGACCATCTTCTGGTCGGCAGGGCTGACCTCGCTCATCGGCATTGCGCCGATGCGGTTGAGCAGCGCCCGGTATTCGGGGATCTGGTCCGCCTCCATATAGGTCAATTGCTCGAAGAACGGGTTGTCCGCGGACAGATCGCCGAACAGTTCCACCGTGGTGGAAGCGACTTCCTTGCCCATTTCGAACAGCGGACCCTCGAGCCCGGTTTCGGCAATCACCTTGCGCACGACCTCGTTGCTGGCGAAATTGGCCGGGTCGTAGGCGGCGTTGGTGGAGGTTCCGAACAGGATGTTCTCGCCGATCGTCGCCTGCGTGTTGTATTCTGCGGGGTCGAAAGGCTCAACCAGTCCGGCCAGTCCCAGTTCGCCCAGGCGGTCGCGGAAATTGTGCCGGGCCTGGATAAGCTCCTCGCACAGCTTGGGATAGACTTTCGGGTCGAGCGTGCCGCGCAGTCCGAATGTGCGAACGTCGGCCTCCAGATCGACATCGACCAGGATCCTGCGGATTTCCTGCTCCAGGTCAGCGGCTTCGCGCAGCCCGATGCGCTTCAGATCGATCCAGTCGGAGTCCATGTCCAGATCGCTGTTGCCGGCCGAAATGGCCTCCTCAAGCGCCCTCTTTCTTTCCGGCGCCAGCGCCTCGCCGGCCGGCGAGGCCGCCACCGGGTGGTTCTTCAGAACATAGGTCAGCGCGTCGAACAGGCTCGACTGCGGGAAATAGGTGCTGCCGTCCAGATAGGCGATGCGCCGGCCGGTGACGCTTTCCGCCAGCGCGTCGATTGGCGTGCCGTCGATCTCGATGCGGCCGGAGGAGGGGCGCTGGATGCGCGCCAACGCCTCGGCGAAATGCGTCGCGCCGGCATTGACGGCGCCGACCAGGGCGATGTGCTCGCCGACCGATATCTTGGCCGAGGCGCGCTCGATCAGCTTGGAGCCGGTTTCGTCGATCACCTGAAGGTTGGAGACCTCATAGCCTTGCTTGATCGGCGGCACGGGGCCGGGATCCGGTTTCTGCTGCTCCGCGGGCAGAAGGTCGTCGGCGTGGAACTGCTCCACGATCTGCGTGTAGCGCGCGTCGACCGTCAAGCGGGCCTGATCGTAGTCGATAAGGCCCCGGATCGGATCGGGCAGGTCCTTGAAGGCCGCGATGACGGCGACGAGCTGACCGATGTCGAGCGTGCCGCGAATCGCCAGATAGCCGCCGGCCGCATAGAAGATGAACGCCAGGAACTGGATCAGCATGTTGTTGATGAACTTTACCGTAAACTTGCGCTGATAAAGTTCGAACCGGATGAAATAGAGCCGGCCGAGCGTCCCCGAGATATGGGCGCGCTCCAGATTGCTCGTGTCGTTGACGTGGGCTTCCTGGATGCTCTCCACGACTTCGCCGATATGGCCGGCCAATTGGCGCGCCTCGATCTGGCGCTGCTTGCCGAGCACGATGAGCCGGCGCCGCAGGCGCGGGATCAGCCAGGCCTGGAACAGCACCACGACCAGCGTCACGAAGCCCAAGGGCACGTTCTGGATGAAGATGAAGACCAGTCCGGTCAGCGCCTGGCCGCCCAGGAACAATGGCTGGGTGAAGGCGTCGCCGCTGAAATTGCCCATCGGCTCGATCTCGTCCTTGATCATGGACGCGATTTCCGAGGCCTTGGTGCGGCGGAAGCGCGAGAGCGGATAGCGCAGGACGCGGTCGAACAGTTCGTAGCGCATGCGGCGCATCAGCCGCTCGCCCATCCTGCCCTTGAAAGTGTTGATGTAGAGCTTGAACTGGCCATTGGCCGCAACCAGCAAGAGGAAGCAGACCGAGAGCGCGAAGAGATAGGGCACGCGCTCCATCGGGATGCCGGGGAAGATCATCACCGGCCCGCCGGTCAACCAGTCCGGCAAGGGCAGATAGGTCGTCAGGAAGAGCTGCGTGTCATCCGGATTTTCAAAGCCCGTGCCCTGGATCGGGCCGTTGACGATCCGCTTGGGCAGGTCGAGGCTCATGAAATAGGTCGGCATCGACAGCAGGATGATAAAGAGCATCCAGATCTGGTCGCGCCGGGAATTCGTCCAGATATAGCGAAGGAGATTGGTCTCCATCTGGTCTTTCAACTGATTTCCCCGCCCGACAGTAGCTGCGATTGCCAAGTTTGCGCGCCCAGGAATTGAACGCCGCAAGCCCCCCGACGCCGCCACGATAGCAGGGAAACGCCGCCGGAAAAGCCCCCATTCTTTTCAGCCTGTGATTTTAGGGCCAGAATCAGGCTCTTGGCGCGGTTCGCGGGCGCGCAAACCATTGCCGCCGGCCGGCCGCCGCGGCAGGCGCCTCATCAACCAGCAGAGCGGCGAGCGCCTTTTCATCGCGCACCGCGACGACATCGATCGGCTGCGAAATGTTGTGGACCGAAATGCCGCTGCGCTCGCCCACCGCCTCGTCGAGATCAATGCCGGCAGTCGTCAGTGTGCGTGTCGATACCACGATGCCAGCTTGCAGTTCCTTGGTGGCCGATTCGAGACGCGCGGCGATGTTCACCGTTCCCCCGATGGCGGTAAGCCTGGAGGGCGTGCGCTGGTCCGAGGTCTTGCCGATGCGCCCGATCACTGCCTGGCCGGTGTCGACGCCGATGCCGATCCGCAGCGGTTCGTTGAGATGCTGGGTGAGCATGCGGCTGGCGGCGCGCGTCGCCTGTTCGGCCGCCAGCGCCGCGCGCAGCGCGTCCCGGCTTGCCTGGCGCGCAGACGTGCCGAGCCCGAAAAGCGCCATCAGGCCGTCTCCCATGAACTTGTCGATATAGCCGTTATGGGATTCGATCGCGTCGCCCACATTCCCGAACAGCGAATTGAGAATGAAGACGACGTCATAGGGCAGCTTCTGGCGTGAGAATTCGGTGAAGCCACGAATGTCGGCGAACAGGATGGCTA
>JAUIBM010000207.1 GCA_030428345.1 Alphaproteobacteria bacterium
TGCGGTCACTGACGGCGTTTCCGGAGTAATTCCCCAGACGAGCAGGAACCACACGACGCAAGACGCGCGTCAGACCGCCTTCAGCACCCAGAACACGATGTCGCGTGCAATCTGGTCGAAGGCGGCGTTGAGGCCGTTGACCACGGCGGTGCTGGCCGAGGAATCCAGCGGCACGGACGCCTCGAACACCTTCGAGCGCACCACCTTGCCGGTACGGTCGGAGACCAGCTTGACCGACAGCGAGACCTGCGCGTCCTGCGCCCCGGCGCCGATCTCCGCCTGGAAGGCCCGGATGTCGGAGACGATCTGGTAGTCGATCACCAGCCCCTCGCCCGGCTTGGCGACGGCGCGCACGCGCCCGGTATTCTCGAACGCCTCGACAATGCGCGCCTGAACCACCTTGGGCAGGCGATCGGGCCATTGCGAGCGGGCGAGATATTCGATCTGCGTCGGTGAGGTCTTGACGACGATCTCCTCGGCGTCGAGCGATTTCAGCGCCGAGGGCTCGAGCACCAGCAATTGGGCGCGCGTCCCCTGCCGGAGGCCGGCGAAGGATTTCGGCGCGCCCAGGTCGTAGACGTCGACAACCTTGCCGAAACTGCTGCACCCGGCGATGGCGAGCAGGCCGGAAAGGGCCGCGCCGGCCGCCGCAAGGCGCAATCGCCGCGCCGCGCCCATGCGTTCAGTCGTCTGCTGCAATGAATCCGCTCCCCCTGGCTCGCTCGGGGCCGGCCCCTGTGCCGATGATTGCACTTCGCGCATGCTCATCGCCTCGGCCGTCCGTTGAACTGGCGCGGCTGGCTGCCGCCGGTGATCAGCCTTTGCGGATCGTCGCCGAATTCGGTGACCACCCGGTCGATCCGGTCGATCGAACGCCGCGTGTCCTGCACCAGGGCGCGCACGTCGTCCAGCCCTCGGCCGGAGAACTTGGTGAGGCCGGCGGCGATTTCGTTGACCCTGGCGCGCAGCGATTGCGAGGTCTCGCGGAAATCGGCCAGCGTGCTGCGGATGTCGCTGGAAAGGCCCTCGCCATCCGTGCTGCCCAGGAAGCTGTCGAGCTTGGCGAGCACGCCGTCGATCCGGCTGGAGGAGGCGTTCAGCTTGGCCGCCAGTTCGCTCGTGTCGGTAATGATCTTGTCGATGTCGCCGCGACGCGCCTGCACCGTGCTGGCGACATCGCGCGCGCTGCTGGCGGTCTGCGAGAGATTGTCGACGGCCCCCTTGAGCTTCTGCGCATCCACCGCGGCGATCAGCGCGTCCACCTTCGCCAGGCTGCTGTTCACGCCCTCGCTGAAGGTCTGGATCTGCTTCATGGAGGCCTGAGCCGCGGCGACCACCTCCTTCACACCGTCGCCGGTGCCCTTCAACTGGGCGGTGAAATCCTGGACATTGTCGACGGTCGCCTTGACCTTGGCCGGGTCGACCGCGTTGAGGATCTTCTCCGCCTGGGCAATGGTGCTGTCGAGCTTGACGGAGAGCGTCTGCAGGCTTTCGGCGACGGTGGAGACGCTCGACAGGAATTTGTCGACGCCATCGGAATTGCGGGCCAGCGCTTCGGAGAACTTCTCGACATTCTTGATGGCCTGCGTCGCCGGCTCGCGGTTTTCCTTGATGAAGGAATCGAGCGTCGTCATCATCGTGTCGGCGCGGCCCGCGATCAGGCGCACCGTTTCCAGAATATCGCCGAGGGCGGAAGGCGCGGCGTCAATCACCGCCTCCCCCTTGCCTTCCAGCAGCGGCGCAGCGCTCGGCGTGCCGCCCTTCAGCGAGATATAGGCGACGCCGGTCAGACCCTGGCTGCCGATGGTGGCGCTCGTGTCGGCGCGCAGCGGCGTGGTCGCCTTGACGCCGGCAATGGCGAAGACGACGCGCGGATCGGCGCGGTCGAATTCCACGCGGCTCACCTTGCCGACCTTGACGCCGTTGAACAGGACATCCGATCCTTCGCCCAGGCCCGTTACCTCGCCCACGATGCGAACCTTGAGCGGCACCAGCCCGCTCGACTGGTCAATGCGCGACACCCAATAGATGAAGCCGAACGCCGCCACGATCACGATCAGGGTAAACAGGCCCACAAGGACGTAATTGGCGCGGGTTTCCATCGGCTTGCTCAGCCCTTTCTGGCGCGGGAATCGAAGGTGCGCAAACGCGCCCGCCATTCCGGACGTCGGTCGTGGGTATATGCCGGAAGCATCTGTTTCAATGCAATGACCCGGCCGGATTGAGTCGGAAAATGGGAAATAATTCCGTGAACTGTTGCAATGAAGGCAACATCACGCAGCGGAATGGACGATGGCGCGGGCGCGCGGTCCGCGAAAATAGGCCTGCACCCAGGCGTCGGGACAGTCGAGCATGGTGTCGATCGTTCCTTCCACCAGCACGTGCTTGCCGCCCAGCACCGCGATGCGGTCGCAGACGGCGAACAGGCTGTCGAGATCGTGGGTCACCATGTAGACGGTCAGGCCCAGCGTGTCGCGCAGGGTCGCGATCAGATCGTCGAAGGCGGCGGCGCCGATCGGGTCGAGGCCGGATGTCGGCTCGTCCAGGAACAGCAGTTCGGGATCGAGCGCGAGAGCCCGCGCCAGCGCGGCGCGCTTGATCATGCCGCCGGACAGTTCGGACGGCAGTTTCGTCGCGGCATCCTGCGGCAGGCCGACAAGCTCGAGCTTGAGGCGCGCCAGCTCGTTCATCAGCCTGGGCGACAGATCGAGATATTCGCGCATGGGAACCTGGATGTTCTCCAACACGGTAAGCGCGGAGAACAGCGCGCCGTGCTGGAACAGGACGCCGATCCGCTGGTCCACCGCCATGCGTTCGGCGTCGTCGGCCCTGTCGTAATCCACGCCGAAGATCTCGATTTCGCCGGCCCGGCGGCGATTCAGCCCCAGCACCGTGCGCATCAATACCGACTTGCCGGAACCGGACGCCCCCACGAAGCCGAGGATCTCGCCGCGCCATACGTCGAGATCGAGGTTCTCCAGAACCGTCTTCTGACCGAAGGCGACGGTGACGCCGCGAACCTTCAGCACCGCCTGGCGCGACGGCCTTGCGGCAGGCCTTTGGCCGGGCCTGTGATCGGGATTGAACGATGCCGGCGCCAAACTCAGTTCCTCAATAATCGATCTGGGCATAGAAGACGGCGAAGAAGCCGTCGACGACGATGACGAAGAAGATCGCCTTGACCACCGCCGAGGTGACGTGCCGGCCCAGGCTCTCGGCGCTGCCTTCCACCTTCATGCCCTCGACGGCGGCCATCAGGCCGATGATCATCGCCATGAACGGCGCCTTGATGAAGCCGGCAAAGACGGTCGACAGATCGATCGCATCGCGCAGCTTGATGACGAAGGTGGCCGGCGAGATGTCGGAATAGAGCGCGAGCAGCAGCGAGGCGCCGAGCAACGCGGACATGTCGGCGATGAAGGTGAGCAGCGGCAGGGCGATCGTCAGCGCCACCAGGCGCGGAAAGACCAGCACGCCGACCGGGTTGAGGCCGATCACCTTGAGCGCGTCGACCTCCTCGCGCATCTTCATCGATCCGATCTCGGCGGTCATGGCGCTGCCGGAGCGCCCGGCCACCATGATCGCGGTCAGCAGCACCCCGACCTCGCGCAGCAGCAGGATGCCGACGAAATCGACTGTCAGGAATTCAGCGCCGAAATAGCGCAGCGACCAGGCTCCCTGCTGCGCGATGATCGCCCCGATCAGGAACGACATCAGCGCGACGATCGGCACGGCGCGGATGCCCATCGCGTCGAGATGGTGAACGATGGAGATCGGACGGATCGACCCCTTGCGGCCGGATTTGAGCTGCGGGCCGCGAATGGCCGCGCCGATCATGTCGAGACTGAGCAATGCGTCGTCGCGAAACGCGAAGGCGTAGCGGCCAAGCCCCGCCAGCACGCGCAAGGGCAAGGGTCCGCGCGGCGGCGGCGGGGGTGGCGAGCGGTCGTGGCCGATCGTCTCCAGCAATGAGGGGTCGAGCGTCGGCGGCAGATTGCGGATGTCGGCGTCGCCGCCCGCCTTGCGCCAATCCGCGGCGAGCCGGGTCAGGATCCAGGCTCCCGCCGTGTCGATGCGCGAGACGTCCGCGAGATCGATCACCAGCGCCCGTCCGGCGCCGTCGGGGCCCATCTCGGCCAGTCGGCGATCGGCTTCCCCCACCGTTGTCGCCGTCCACACGCCGGAGGCCTGCAACAAGGTTGTTGCGCCATGCGTGTCGATCGAATATTGCGCATTCGCGCGGGCGTGAACGGTCATGATCTTTCCTGGCGCGCCGGAACGCGCCCGCCGCAGTGCCGGTTTCTTAACATGGATAGACCCGGACCGCAGCTTTGCGGCGAAGGTTTTTCGTGCGAATTTCGACGCAGTTCCCTCGTGATCGGCTCCGATGAAAACATCACTGTCCCTCGAACGAGAAACCTGGCCGATCCGCGGCGCGTTCACGATCTCCCGCGGCTCCAAGACCGCCGCGGATGTTATCGTTTGCCGCCTGCAACGCGAAGAGGCCGTCGGCTGGGGCGAATGCGTGCCCTATCCGCGCTACGGAGAATCGATCGAAAGCGTCATCGACCAGATCGAGGCGATGCGGGCGCTGATCGAGCAAGGCTGCACGCATGACGAGATCGACGCGGCAATGCCGGCGGGCGCGGCGCGCAACGCCATCGACTGCGCGCTTTGGGATCTGGAGGCGAAGCACACGGGCCGCCATGTGCACGCCCTCGTCTGTTCGGCTCCGCCCCGGCCGATCGCGACTGCCGTCACCGTGAGCCTGGCTGACCCTGAGGAAATGGCGCTGGCGACGCGCGCGCTGGCCGGTCGGCCGGTCATCAAGGTCAAGCTTGGCGGCAGGGGCGACGCGGACCGCATGCACGCCGTGCGCGCCGCCGCCCCGCATGCGCGCATCATCCTGGACGCCAATGAAAGCTGGAGCGAGGACGATGCGCACGATCTGTTCCTGCTGGCGGCTAACCTGGGCATCGCGCTGATCGAGCAGCCTTTTCCGGCAGGCGAAGACGACGTGCTGACGCGCATCCCGCATCCCGTGCCGATCTGCGCCGACGAGAGCGTGCACACGAGCGCCGACCTCGACCCGCTGACCGGCCGCTATGATTGCATCAACATCAAGCTCGACAAGGCCGGCGGCCTGAGCGAGGCATTGCGCATGCGCCAGCGCGCGCATGAACTGGGCTTTTCGGTCATGGTCGGATGCATGGTCGGCACCTCGCTTTCCATGGCCCCGGCGGTCCTGCTGGCGCAGGAGGCCGAGTTCGTCGACCTCGACGGCCCGCTTCTGCTGTCGCGCGACCGCAAGCACGGGCTGACCTATTCCAGCGCGCTGGTCTCGCCGCCCTCCACCGCATTCTGGGGCTGAGCCGGCGCGCGCAAGGCCATCAGCAACAGGCCCAGTCCGACCGCGCTGGCGAGCGCCATGGCCAGGAAACCGTATCCGCCCGCCATCGCGTAGAGAGGGCCTGAAACGAAGGTCGCCAGGCCCAGAAAGGCGGCGCCGACGACGAAGCCGACGCCCTGCGCCGCGCCGATGCGCTCCTCGGGGACTGCGTCATTGTAGAAATGCATCAACCCCAGATGCGTCGCGCCGAAAGTGAGGCCGTGCAGCACCTGCAGGAGCACAACGCTCGCCACGTCGGGCGCGAATGGCAGCAGCGCCCAGCGCAGGATGGCGGCAAACGCGCCCAGCGCCGCAAGGGCGATGGGGGATAGCCTGCCGCGCACCAACCGAGAGAATTGAAACAGCAGCACTTCGGCGGCGACACCCACCGCCCAGAACGCGCCGATCGCGTCGCCCGAATAGCCCATGCCCTGCCAATGGATCGAACCGAAGGTGTAGACAAAGGCATGCGTGGCCTGGATGAGGCCGCAACCGGCGGTCATCAGCATGAAGCGGCGGTTCGACATCAGCCGCCAGGCGCTGGCGCCGGCGATCTCCAGGGGCGTGGCCGGGCGGCGCGGACGTCCCAGGCGCGGCGTTATGGGCGAGATCGCGGCCCCGGCGATGGCGATGGCGATCATCATGACCATCACCGCGCTTATGCCGGCGC
>JAUIBM010000208.1 GCA_030428345.1 Alphaproteobacteria bacterium
CCCGCGCCTTCCAGCGCCTTGACCACGGCCGCCGCTTCCGGATAGGCGCGCGGATCGGGCGAGAAGGTCATCAGCGTGCCTTCGCCGGCGTCGCCGGTGATCGCCCAATATTCGTCGGTGACGAGCGCGTCGCCGGAGACGAGCTGCAGGTCCATGCCCTGTTCCTTGGCCTGGCGAGCCATCAGGCCGGCTTCGGTGTGATAGCCGCCGACATACAGAACGCCGATGCCTTCGGCCTTCAGCTTGGAGACCAGCGCCGAATAGTCCTTTTCACCGGCGGTGTAGGACTCGACCATTGCCGGCTTGCCGCCTGCCGCCTCATAGGCTGCCTGCGTCGCGTCGGCCAGACCCTTGCCATAGGCGGTCTTGTCGTTGACGAAGGCGACCTTCTTGTCCTTGAAGTTGTCGAACAGGTACTTGCCGGCAACGGCGCCCTGCTGGTCGTCACGGCCGCAGACGCGGTAGACGCCGGGGCCCGGACGCTCGTCGGTGAACTTCGGATTGGTGGAGGCAGGCGAGATCTGCACGATGCCTTCCTCGGCATAGACCGAAGAGGCCGGGATCGAGGATCCGGAGCAGAAATGGCCCGCAACGAACACAACGCCGGAACCGGCGAACTGGTTGGCCACGGCAACGGCCTGCTTGGGATCGCATGCGTCATCGCCGATTTCCAGCTTCAGCATTTCGCCATTGACGCCGCCGGCAGCGTTGATGTCGGCGACCGCCTGTTCGGCGCCCGTCTTCATCTGCTCGCCGAACGAAGCGTACTGGCCGGTCATCGGCCCTGCGGTGGCGATGATGATCTCCGCCATGGCGGACGTCGAGAAGAGAAGGCTCAGCGCTGCACTGGCCAGAAGAATCTTCTTCATAGTTGCTCCCTAGGGCACCGAAAAATCTTACACTGCATCGAGGAACGGTGCCGGTCTTCCGTCGAGGCTTATTCGAAGGGTTCCCCCATCTTACCGGACAATATGCCAAAAACCGGGCAAAAACAAAGGGAAACCGCTGAATTTCCCGTCCTCGCCATTCGCGGCGCGAAGTAATCAGCCGCGCCGGCGAAATGTGAACGGCGAACTTCTTTCAAAGGCGAAGCCGTATTGACTGGCCATCTGCCCGGCGCGGGTGAAGCGGTTCGCGCAGAAGGCGATGACCAGCAGCACGATCAGGTCGACACAGTAGTACCAGAGGCTGAGAAGCGAGCCGCTGAACAGGGCGAAGTGGATGAAGCGGGTCGCCGCCGCCAGCAACACGATGTAGATCGCCAATTGCCAGTCGGGCGACCAGGTGCGCGCATTGGCGCGTCCCGTCATCCAGGCGGCTCCGCCGGCCAGCAATACCGTCACGAGGATAAATTCGAAGGGGCTTACTTCCCACAGAAAGGAGAGGTCTTTTTCCACGTATTTGTCCAAATCAGTGCCGCCCGCCTTCGAGATAGGCGGCGCGAACGTCGTCGCGTTTCAACAGTTCGGGACCGGGGCCGGACATGGTGATCTTTCCGTTGACCATGACATAGCCGCGATGGGCCAGTTTCAGGGCGTGAAATGCGTTCTGCTCGACCAGGAAGATCGTCAGCTTCTCGTTCTGGTTGAGCTCGCGGATGATTTCGAAGATCTGCTTGACGATCAGCGGGGCGAGGCCGAGCGAGGGTTCGTCCAGCAGCAGCAGGCGGGGGCGGCCCATTAAGGCGCGGGCGATCGCCAGCATCTGCTGCTCGCCGCCCGAAAGGGTTCCGCCGCGCTGGCCGGCTCGCTCCTTGAGCCGGGGAAACAGCGTGAAGGCGCGCTTGAGATCGTCGTCGAAATGCTTCGGATCGACCAGCAGAGCGCCCATTTGCAGGTTTTCCATCACCGTCATGCGCGGGAAGATGCGCCTGCCCTCGGGCGACTGGGCGATGCCGAGCGTCATGATCTCATGCGTCGGCATGCGGGTGATGTTGCGTCCCTCGTACACGACGTTGCCGGTGCGCGCCTGCGGGCTGCCGCAAATGGTCATCATCAGCGTCGACTTGCCGGCGCCGTTGGCTCCGATCAGGGTGACGATCTCGCCGCGCCTGACTTCCAGATCGACGCCGCGCAGGGCGATGATCTTGCCGTAATAGGTCTCGACGCCCTCGACGCGGAGCATGGCCTCGTCCGTGCTCATTGGCCGCCTCCCGCTGCGCTGTCTCCGCCAGCCTCGCCCGCCGCCGGCTGCTTGCCGTGCGAGATGTCGGCGCGCACCTCGGGGATGTCGATTTCCGCCTCGTCGTCAACGCCCAGATAAGCCGCGATCACCTTGGGATCGTTGCGGACCTCCTCGGCGCTGCCGTCCGAGATCTTCTCGCCATAGTCGAGCACCACGACATGGTCCGAGATCTCCATGACGACGCCCATGTCGTGCTCGATCAGCAGCACCGAGGTTCCGTGCTCGGCGCGGATGAATTGCAGCAATTCGTTCAGCTCGGCGGATTCGCGCGGGTTAAGCCCCGCCGCCGGCTCGTCCAGGCACAACAATTGCGGTCCGGTACACATGGCGCGGGCGATCTCCAGCCGGCGCTGGTCGCCATAGGGCAGGTCGGCGGCCGGATCGTCGGCGCGGTCGATCAGGTCGACGTGCTCCAGCCAGTAGACCGCCTTTTCCCGCGCCTGATTCTCGGCGCGGCGATAGGAGGGAATGCCGAAAATGCCGCCAAAGGTGAATTTGGACGCCAGCATCAGCGAATTGTGCTGCGCCACCAGCAGGTTTTCCAAGACGGTCATTCCGCCGAACAGGCGGATGTTCTGGAAGGTGCGCGCCACGCAGGCCTTGTTGGAGATCAGGTGATCGGGCATGCGCTCCAGCAGGAATACCGAACTGCCGCCAGCTTCCGCGTGCTGGGCAGCCGATTGGGTGACGCGCTCGACCAGCGCATCATTGGCCCCGGGGCCGTGGCGCATGACGATGCGCCCCTCGGTCGGCTTGTAGAAGCCGGTGACGCAATTGAAGACCGTGGTCTTGCCGGCGCCGTTCGGGCCGATCAGCGCGGTGATGTCGCCGCGCCCGACATCGAACGACAGATCGCCGACCGCCACCAGGCCGCCAAAGCGCATGGTCAGATGCTCGACCGTCAGGATCGGGTCTTTCTCCCAGCGCCGGACGCCGGTCGTTGCGGGGCTTGTCGCGCTCATCGTCAATGCCCCTCGCCCTGGGCGACCATGTCGGCGCCGATGCGTTTGCGCTCCTTGAGAACGGCCGTCGGCTCGCGCGTGGAGATGAGGCCGCGCGGTTTCCAGACCATGATCAGCACCATCGCCAGGCCGAAGATCAGCATGCGGTATTGCGTGGGCTCGAATTCGGGGCCGAAGACCTGCTTGAGGAAGCCGATATTGCGCAGCAACTCGATGCCGCCGATCATTACCACCGAGGAGATCACCACGCCGATCTGCGAGCCGAGCCCGCCGAGTACGACGATCGCCAGGATGATCGCCGATTCCAGGAACGAAAAGCTCTCGGGAGAGATGAAGCCCTGGCGTGTGGCGAAGAAGGAGCCGGCAAAGCCGCCGAACATCGCGCCGATGGCGAAGGCGGTCAGCTTGGTGTTCGTGGTGTTGATGCCGAGCGAGCGGCAGGCGATCTCGTCCTCGCGCAGGGCCTCCCAGGCGCGCCCGACCGGCAGCTTGCGCAGCCGCATGGTGACGAAATTGGTCAGCAGGGCGAGGCAGAAGATGATGTAGTAGAGGAAAATGAAGCGCTGGATCGGGTCATAGGCGATGCCGAAGAAATCGGCGAACCCGCCCTCGCCGCGCTTGAACTCCAGCCCGAACAGCGTCGGCTTCGGGATGCCGGAAATGCCGTCCGGTCCGTTGGTGAAATCATACCAATTGAGAAGGACGACGCGGATGATCTCGCCGAAGGCAAGGGTGACGATGGCCAGGTAGTCGCCGCGTAGCCGCAGCACCGGGAAGCCGAGGACCAGGCCCCAGCAACCGGCGAGGATGCCGGCCAGCGGCAGGGCGAGCCAGAATCCGAAGCCGAAATTCTGCGCCAGCAGCGCAAAGGAATAGGCGCCGACCGCGTAGAACGCGACATAGCCCAGATCGAGCAGGCCGGCGAGGCCGACGACGATGTTCAGCCCCCAGCCGAGCATGATGTAGGTCATGATCAGGATGGCGAGGTCGATATATTGCCGGTCCTGCTTGGGGAAGAAGTAGGCGAAGAAGAAGGGCAGGATCACCGCGAAGGCGAACAGCGCCTTGCCGAGCCAGGACGTCAGGATGGAAATGCGCGGCATGCCGGCCGCCTTGAGCGCCTTGTCGCCGGCCGCCTGCGCGCCGCCGCCGCGCCAATGGCTGACCAGGGCGAGGATCGCGACGACGATCGCCGCCGCGACCATGCCGATCAGCATCGAGCGCAGCCCGGCGCCGAAGCCGGCCGCGCCTATGGCGCTCCATATGCCGGCCGCCAGCACCGCCGCGCCGGCGACGACGGCGCGTTCCGCGCCGGTCCCCCGTTTGAAGAAGAACAGATTCAGCAGCAATCTGCCGAAAAAGACCAGCATAACCGCCGTGCCGAACAGGAACCACCGGGTGGTGATCGTCAGGCCGCCGGTGGCGATGTCGGTGCGCAGGGCAAGAAAGAAGAAGGCGAGGACGGCGGCGAGGCCCGCGGCGACCGCCGCATCGCGCAGGGAGGCGGCGACCCGCGCCACGGCGAAACCGGTTGGCAAGGCGGCGTCGCTCATCAGACCTTTTCAACCTCCGGCTTGCCCAGCAGGCCCGAGGGCATGAAGATCAGCACGATGGCGAGGATCGAGAAGGCGGCGACGTCCTTGTATTCGACGGTGAAATAGCCGGACCACATGACCTCGATCAGGCCGATCAGCAATCCGCCCAGCATGGCGCCCGGCAGCGAGCCGATGCCGCCAAGCACGGCGGCGGTGAAGGCCTTCACCCCGGCCAGGAAGCCGATATAGAAGTCGATGACGCCGTAAAGCAGCAGGAACATGAAGCCCGCGACGGCGGCGAGCGCCGCGCCCATGACGAAGGTCAGCGAGATGGTGCGGTCGACATTGACGCCCAGAAGCGCGGCCATGCGCCGGTCCTGTTCGCAGGCGCGCTGCGCCCGGCCGAGCGAGGTGCGCGAGATGAGCAGCGAGAAGCCGATCATCAGCGCCAGCGTGGTGCCGATGATGATCATCTGCATGTAGGAAAGCTGCACCACGATCGGCCCGTTCTCGGTGAAGCCGTCCATCAGGGTGACGCCGCCCTGGATCTGCGGCGGAAGCGGCTTGACGCGCGCGCCCTGCGTCACCTGGACGAAGTTCTGCAGCACGATCGACATGCCGATGGCGGTGATCAGCGGCGCGAGGCGGAAGGAGCCGCGCAAGGGCCGGTAGGCCAGGCGCTCGACCGTCCATCCCCAGGCGGAGGTGAACAGCATGGCGACGATGAGAACGATGATGAGCACGAGCGGCAGGGCGGTTATGCCGATGGCCATGAGGCCGAGAAAGGTCGCCAGTGCGATGAAAGAGCCGATCATGAAAATGTCGCCATGGGCGAAATTGATCATGCCGATGATGCCGTAGACCATCGTATATCCGATGGCTATGAGCCCGTAGATCGAACCGAGCGTCAGCCCATTGACCAACTGCTGAACGAAATACTCCATTCACTGTCCCCTGTCTGCAGACCTCGCCCGCATGTTGCGTGTGCAACGCGTCGGGTTAGCCTGTCGCTTTCAAGTCATTTGCCAGGCTCTTGCGGCCGGCATGAAAGCCAACCCTACAAATCCTTTGATCGATTGTGAAATTTTTTTTGATGTCAGTCCCCAGCTGGCGCAGACGCAGTCAGGGCGTCCTGCGCGAAAGGGACTCAGCCGGCGAGGCTGACGCCGGCGGGGGGGATCGCCTGCGGCGGACAGTTCCGGGCCCGGTACGCCGATCCGTCCAGGTCGATGCGCTGCAATTCGTCGAGGGTGAGGGGCTGCGAGAACAGATAGCCCTGCATCTCGGTCAAGCCGCGCGATTTCAGCAGTTCCAACTGGCTCGCCGTCTCGATTCCCTCGACCGTCACCGACAGGCCAAGCGCGCT
>JAUIBM010000209.1 GCA_030428345.1 Alphaproteobacteria bacterium
GTTGATGTCGACCTGGATGATCGCGGCCTCCTTCGGCCAGTAGTCGATGCCGTAGCCGGGCAGGGTGGAGAACGGGTTCAGCCGCGTGCCCAGCGCCAGCACCACATCGGCCCTGGCGATCAGCTCCATCGCCGCCTTCGAGCCGTTATAGCCGAGCGGGCCGGCGAACAGGCGGTGCGAGCCGGGAAAGGCGTCATTGTGCTGGTAGCCGCAGCAGACCGGGGCGTCGAGCCGCTCGGCCAGCGCCATGGAGGCGGCGATGCCGCCCTTGGCCAGCACCACGCCGGCGCCGTTGAGGATGACCGGGAATTTCGCATCGGTCAGCAGTTCCGCCGCTTTTGCGATGGCTTCCTCGCCGCCGGCCGGGCGCTCGAACTCGACGATCGCCGGCAGGGTGATGTCCACCACCTGCGTCCACACATCGCGGGGGATGTTGATCTGCGCCGGGGCCGAGGCGCGCCGCGCCTGCAGGATGACCCGGTTCAGCACCTCGGCGACGCGCGAGGGATCGCGCAGTTCTTCCTGGTAGGCGACCATGTCCTCGAACAGCTTCATCTGCTCGACTTCCTGGAAGCCGCCCTGGCCGATGGTCTTGTTGGCGGCCTGCGGGGTGACCAGCAGCAGCGGCGTATGGTTCCAGTAGGCGGTCTTCACGGCGGTGACGAAATTGGTGATGCCGGGCCCGTTCTGGGCGATCATCATGCTCATCTTGCCGCTGGCGCGGGTGTAGCCGTCGGCCATCATGCCGCCGGAGCCCTCATGCGCGCAGTCCCAGAAATGGATGCCGGCCTGCGGGAACAGGTCGGAAATCGGCATGAAGGCCGAGCCGATAATGCCGAAAGCGTGCTCGATGCCATGCATCTGCAGCACCTTTACGAAGGCTTCCTCGGTCGTCATTTTCATCGTGTCGTCCCTCCGGTCCGTGTCGTCGCGCCCGCCGGTGCGGCAGGCATCATTGCCTGCATCATAGTACCAGAATTGCGCGTGCGCTTAGGGCCAGTTTTCGCCCGTTTGCAAAACCAGTCAGCGCGCCTTGCGCCCCGCCAGGCGCGCCTGCGCGCCCAGCAGGGTGTCGCTCGCCTCCGCCAGCAGCGCGATGCCGGGCTCGATGCGCTCCAGCGGGATCGAGGAAAAGCCCAGCCGGAAGTGGTTGCGGCCGGCCTTGCGGTCGGCGAAGCAGACATCCCCCGGCTCGATGATGACGCCGGCCTCCAGCGCCCGCGCCGCCAATTGCCGCGCATCCAGTTCCTCCGGCCCCTCGACCCAGAACGAGGTGCCGCCGAACAGCGGCTCGCCCGCCCATCCGGGGAAATGCTGGCCGAGCGCCGCGCCCATCGCCTTCCAGCGCGGCAGATAGGAGCGGTGCAGGCGCGCGATCAGCGCATCGTGCAGACCCTGCGCCAGGAAGATCGAGACGACGCGCTGGTTGTTGCCCGGCGGGTGGCGCAGCATCAGGCGGCGCAGCGCCCGCAATTCGGTGATGATCGGCGCCGGCGCGACGAGAAAGCCCATGCGCAGGCCCGGCATCAGCGATTTCGACAGGCTGGCGACGAACAGCACCCGCCCGCTGCGGTCCATCGATTTGAGCGCTGGCAGCGCTTCGCCGCGGTAATTGGTCTCGTATTCGTAGTCGTCCTCGATGATCAGCGAGTCGTTGGCGTCGGCCCAGTCGAGCAGCGCCCGCCGGCGCGCCATGCTCATCGTCACATTGGTCGGGAATTGATGGCTCGGCGTCACATAGACCGTGCCGGCCGCGCCGAGCGCCTCGACGCAGACGCCCTCGCCATCCACCGGCGTCGGGCGCAGATCGTTCGAAAACAGGGCGAAGATGTTGCGCGCGTCCGGATAGCCGGGGTCCTCCACCGCGACCGCGCTGTCTCGGTGCAGCAGCAATTGCGCCAGCAGGAAGATCGCGTTCTGCGCGCCGAGCGTCACCATGATCTCGCCCGGAGCGGCGGTAATGCCGCGCCGCGGCAGCACGCGCTGGCGGATCTGCTCGACCAGGGCCGGGTCGTCGGCGCTGAAGCGGTCGTCGGTCCAGGCGTCCATCCATTTGCGGCTCATCGCCTGGCGCACGCAATCGCGCCATGCGGTGATGGGAAACAGCGCCGCATCGCCCTGGCCGTAGATGAAGGGATAGGGGTAGTCGTGCCAGTTCTCCGGCTTGACGATGTTCGCCTGGCCCGCCGGCGCCATGGCGAGCTTGGCCGCCCAGTCGACCGAATGGGCGTTGGCGCTGGAGATCCCGGCGGCGGCCATCCCCTCGCGCACCCCTGGCGCGACGTAAAATCCGGAGCGCTCGCGCGCCACCAGATAGCCCTCCGCCGCGAGCGCCTGGTACACCGCCATCACCGTGTTGCGCGAGACCTGCAGCCGGCGCGCCATGGCGCGGGTCGAGGGAACCAGCGTATCGGCGGCCAGTTGCCCCGAAAGGACGGCGGAGACCAGCATTTCCCGGATCTGGGCCTGCAGGGTCATCGCCGGCTGGCGCTCGAGATGGAACAGGCTGTGGCGCATTTGTCTCCCGATGCCGCACCCGGCGCGCCGCGGCGCCGGCGTGGCCATGTTTTGGTGCAAAACTGGTCCTATCGCTGGAACCCATATCAGTCCAGATTGCATCCTTCTTTCAAGCATGTTGGGCGTCCCGTGCGGCCAGTGGCCTGCCGGTGCACCGCTCCAGGGGAGTTTTTGCAGATGAATCTCGTCGCCAAGCCGCTCGAAAAGTTCGTCACCAACTCGCTCGAACAGCACTGGATGCCGTTTTCTGCGAACCGCGAGTTCAAGAACGCGCCGCGCCTGATCGCCAGGAGCGAGGGCATGTATCTGTGGAACCAGAACGGCGACCGCCTGATCGACGGCTCCTCCGGCCTGTTCAACGTCGCCGCCGGTCATGGCCGGCGCGAGATCGCCGACGCGGTCCACGCCCAGATGCTGCAGAACGACTACACCGCCCCGTTCCAGCTCGGCCAGCCGACCTCCTATGCGCTCGCCGCCAAGCTGGCCAAGATCCTGCCCGACCCCTTCAACCATGTCTTCTTCACCAATTCCGGATCGGAATCGATCGACACGGCGCTGAAGATGGTGATGGCCTATCACCGCGCCAACGGCCAGTCGCAGCGCCTGCGCTTCGTCTCGCGCGAGCGCGCCTATCACGGCGTCAACATGGGCGGCGTTTCGCTTTCCGGCATGGTGCGCAACCGCGAGACCTTTCCGGTGGTGATGCCCAACATCGTCACCATCCGCCACACCTGGGACGCGGACCAGACCTTCACGCGCGGCGAACCCGAGCGCGGCGCGGAACTGGCCGACGATCTGCAGCGCCATTGCGAGACCTATGGCGCGTCCACGATCGCCGCCGTCTTCGTCGAGCCGGTCGCCGGTTCGACCGGAACGCTGGTCCCGCCCAAGGGCTACCTCAAGCGCCTGCGCGAAATCTGCGACCGCCACGGCATTCTGCTCGTCTTCGACGAGGTGATCACCGGCTTCGGCCGCCTCGGCAAGCCCTTCGCGGCCGACGCCTTCGAGGTAATGCCCGACATCATCACCATGGCCAAGGCGCTGACCAATGGCGCGATCCCCATGGGCGCGGTCTCGGTCCGCGACGAGATCTACGACACGATCATCGACGCGGCTCCCGAGAACGCCATCGAGTTCTTCCACGGCTACACCTATTCGGCGCATCCGGCGGCCTGCGCGGCGGGCCTCGCCACGCTGCAGATCTACGAGGATGAGGGACTGTTCGAGCGCTCCGCGGCGATGAGCGAGTATTTCCTCGATGCGATCTGGTCGCTCAAGGATCTGTCGGTGGTGCGCGACCTGCGCGGCTACGGCATGATGGCCGGCGTCGAGGTCGCCCCGGAGGAGGGCAAGCCCGGCATTCGCGGCAATGAACTGCAGAAGCGCCTGTTCTGGAACGGCTGCCACGTCAAATGGACGGGCGATACCGCCATCATCGCGCCGTCCTATATTGCCGAGCGCTCGCATATCGACGAGATTGTCGACTCGATTCGCAAGACGCTGGAGACCCTTTGATGTCGCAAAACCCGTTCAAGGATGCCTTGCATGCCGGTCAACGCCAGATCGGCCTATGGAGCAATCTTGCGGGAAATGTGAGCGCCGAGATCATCGCCCATTCCGGCTTCGACTGGATCGTGCTCGACATGGAGCATGGTCCCAACGACCTGGGCGAGATCGTCTCGCAATTGCAGGCAATGGCGACCGGCACCGCGATGCCGGTCGTGCGCCCGCCCTGGAACGACTTCGTCGTCGTCAAGCGCCTGCTCGATGCCGGCGCGCGCACGCTGCTGATCCCCTATGTCCAGAACGCGCAGGAAGCAGAGGCCGCCGTCGCGGCGACCCGCTATCCGCCGCGCGGCATTCGCGGCGTTGCGGGCGGGGCGCGCGCCTCCAATTTCGGACGCAAGAAGGGCTATCTCGCCGATGCCGAGGAAACGATCTGCCTGCTGTTGCAGGTGGAGACGGCCGAGGCGCTGGAGCAGCTTGAGGAAATCGCCTCAGTCGACGGGGTCGACGGCATTTTCATCGGCCCGGCCGACCTCGCCGCATCGATGGGCCATCTGGGCGACATGAACGCCGCGCCGGTTCAGGCCGCGATCCGCGAAGCGGCGCAGCGCCTGGCGAAGATCGGCAAGGCCTCTGGCATCCTGTCCGCGGTGGAGGAAGACGCGCGCCGCTATATCGAATGGGGCTATGTCTTCGTCGCCGTCGGCAGCGATGGCGGCCTGCTGGCGCGCCATGCCGACGCCCTCGCGGCGAAGTTCAAGGCCTGATCGCCCTAGCCTCTAAATTTCGTCAATAAAGTCAAGCATTTCTGCCGTCAGGCGCGATTCAGGAATATCAAACTTGGCAATCTTGCCATCATCTTCCGTAACGGTAATTTGATATTCAAATCTGTCTGCGCCGACGGCTTTCCCACCCGAACCGGCAAGTGCGGCAAGTCGATCGGCAGAAAAGTTGCTGCATACGAAATCCCGGATAGGTCGCCCAAGATCTTCAACCTTGACAGTCTTCTGTCCCGGGAAAGCTCCCCTGCCTGCAATTCCGCCCGAAGAGGAGATCGTTACAAACAAGATCGCGCATCCAGCAACGAATTCGGCAACTACCATGCCATCGACCATAGGGTCATATGGCAATTCCCACAAGCTTCCACGCGCGCCGGAGCATTACCATCTCGAAGCTTCCCACGCCGTGCAGTTCGATCGACGCGTCAAGCGTTTGGGCCGCCCAGTCACCGAACGTCGCAAGCGGGTTGTTGATGCGCTGCAGAGCTCGATACCAGATTTGACCGGGTTTCTCCCACGCCTTGCCCCCGAGCAGGACGGAGAAAAGATAGAAAGCGTGGTTGGGAATGCCGGAATTTATGTGCACGCCGCCATTGTCGTCGTTGGTCTGGACGAACATGTCCATATGGTAGGGTTGCGGGTCTGAACCCAGCGTGCCGTCCGCATAGGCGGTGCCAGGCGCCCTCATGCTGCGCAGCGCCAGTCCACGGACAGAAGGTCCGAGAATTCCCTCGCCGATCAGCCAGTCGGCTTCGCAGGCATCCTGACGCAATTTGTATTGCTTGGTGAGGGACCCGAATACGTCGGCGAAGCTCTCGTTAAGAGCGCCCGACTGGCCTTGATAAATCAATCCGCCGGAATGCTGGACGACACCGTGGGACATTTCATGTCCGATCACTGAGATTTCCGTGAAATTCGTAAAAATATCTCCATCACCGTCGCCATAGGCCATTTGCGTCCCGTCCCAGAACGCGTTGCCATAGTTCTTGCGGTGGTGGACTGTCGCGATGAGGGTCATTCCCTTTCCGTCAATCGAATTGCGGCCGAATTCCTTTGCGTAAAGCGAATGAACCTCTCCGGCGCCGTCATAGGCTTTGTTGACATCGGGATCTTCTGATTCCGGGTCACCTTCACCGCGCACCGGTTTTCCAGGGAGGGCGGCTTTGTTCTGGCCGTCGAATATTTCGCGTCTCAAAGTGATGTCATTCGGG
>JAUIBM010000210.1 GCA_030428345.1 Alphaproteobacteria bacterium
GCACCGCATGCGGATCGAGATCATGCATCAGCAGGAGCATGTGGGAGCGGTCTATCGCCTCGCGGAAGGCCTGCGCGCTCAGGATGCCGCCCAGCGAGACCACGCGGACCCTGTCGCCCAGCGCATCCTTCTCGGCGGCGATCCGGTCATCGCATAAATGCTGGGCCAGGACTTCGATCGGCGGACCCGGCCGTCCGTCCGCGCTCCGGGCAAGCTGCCTTGCGATTGCGAATACCCCCTCCATACCCCGCCCCTTGCGGCTCCCGCCGAGCAGCCCGACACGCAACACCCTCTCGGGATCGGACTTTTCAGGGGGCGCGGAAGCCGCTTCCACGGAAATGGGCGTAACCCAGATATCGAAACGGGTGCCGGGAACGCGGCGTTGGAGGTCCTGCTGCATCTCCTCCGTCTCGCAGTAGAAGCGGATCGACGCACCATCGCCGTTGAGCGCCGCGAGGCGACGCAACTCGGCGGTGTGGCGCTCCTGATTCCTGCCTTCATAGACCGTCCTGATGTGGAACTGCGGCAGCGATCCCGGAATCGCCTGTTTGATGAACAGGCGAACAGCCGCAAGATTGATGATCGTGCTGCTATGGATGAGAATGGCGTCCGCCGGCCCGATGCCGCTCACGGCGACCGCCTTACCAAGCAGCTTCATGTCGCGGCGGGCGCGTATTTCCGTCCAATCGGCAAAACCGCCCGAGATCAGCAGCTGGTCGATCCAGTTCTTGCGGGCGCGGGTGGCGAAGATGTGGGGAATCGACATGCCCCCGAGCCATTCGATGCCTTCCGCATCGCTGACGAAACAAACAGCGTTCGGTCCCAGGTCATCCAACAAGGTGGCGTTGACCGGCAGGTGGTGAGAGCCCAGGCCGGGGGTGCGCGGATCGAAAAGCAGGACTCTGCCCGGGCCAAATTCAGCAGGGTGCATCTACAATTACCTGTCGCGAAACCGGTTCGTGATGGGGTATCGCCGGTCGCGCCCGAAATTCTTGCGCGTCAGCTTCACGCCCGGCGCCGATTGCCGACGCTTGTATTCGGCTACATAAAGAAGATGCTCAATGCGCTCGACCGTCGCGCGCTCATGTCCCTTGGCGACGATCTCGTCGACCGCCATTTCCTTTTCCACCAGGCTTTCCAGGATGTTGTCGAGCACGGGATAGGGCGGCAGCGAATCCTGGTCGGTCTGATCGGGGCGCAATTCGGCCGACGGCGCCTTGCTCAGGATGTTGGCCGGGATGACCTCGCCCGAAGGCCCCAGACAATCGCTCGGCAAATGCGCATTGCGCCAGGCGGCAAGCCTGTAGACCTGCATCTTGTAAAGATCCTTGATCGGATTGAAACCGCCATTCATGTCGCCATAAAGCGTGGCGTAGCCGACGCTCATCTCGCTCTTGTTGCCGGTGGTGACCACCATCGACCCGAACTTGTTGGACAGCGCCATCAGGATCGTGCCGCGGGCGCGGGATTGCAAATTCTCCTCCGTCACGCCGGAATTCGTGCCCTCGAACAGGCTCGAAAGCGCCGACATGAAGCCCTCCACCGGCTCGGCGATCGGCACGATCTCGTAGCGCACGCCAAGCGCGCGGGCGCAGACCTCGGCATCAGCCAGGCTTTCGGCCGAGGTGTAGCGATAGGGCATCATCACGCAGCGAACACGCTCCTCGCCCAACGCGTCGACGCCGAGCGCGGCGCAGATCGCCGAATCGACGCCGCCGGACAGCCCGAGCACCACGTCGGAAAAGCCGTTCTTGTTGACATAGTCGCGCAGCCCGAGGACGCAGGCGCGCCAATCCCCCTCGTCCGAGTCGGGCAGGCGCGCAACCGGGCCCTGCTCGCAATACCAGCCGTTTTCGCCGCGCCGCCAGGTGGACAGGGCGACGGACGCCTCGAACTGGTTCATCTGCAGCGCCAGGCGATGGTCGGCATTGATGACGAAGGAGCCGCCGTCGAATACCAGTTCGTCCTGTCCGCCGAGCTGGTTGGCATAGAGGATCGGCAGGCCGCATTCGACGATCTGCGACAGCACGACCTGCTGGCGCAGATCCATCTTGTCGCGCCAGTAGGGCGATCCGTTGGGAACGATGAGAATTTCGGCGCCGGCTTCCGCCAGGGTCTCGCCAATCCCCAGATCGCCCCAGATATCCTCGCAGATCGGGATCCCGAGCCGCACGCCGCGAAAATTGACCGGGCCGGGCATCTCGCCCTGCCGGAAGACGCGCTTTTCGTCGAAGACGCCGTAATTGGGCAGATCGACCTTCTGCCGCCATCCCACGATCCTGCCCCCGTCCAGGACCGCGACGGCGTTATAGACGCCCTTGTCGTCGCGCCAGGGCGATCCGATCACCACGCCCGGTCCGCCATCGGCCGTGTCCGCGGCAAGCGCGTCGATCGCCTCCAGACACTCCGTGACAAAGGCCGGCTTGAGCACCAGATCCTCCGGCGGATAGCCGGCGATGAAGAGTTCCGAAAGCACCACGAGATCGGCATGGGAACGCGCGGCCTGGGCGCGCGCCTCGCGCGCCAGCGCAAGGTTGCCGGCGATGTCGCCAACGGTCGGATTGAGCTGCGCGATCGCGATGCGCAAGATGTCTGTCGGTGATGTCATGTGTGCGAGACCCGCTGGCGGTGAACGGCTGGAGGCAGATCGACTGAGCGGCCGCCAACCGCCGGCAGCCACGTCCAAGGGCCAGCCTGCGGCAGTCGAACCCGTTCAGCCGGCATTCAGCCTCGTTTTGCCACAATCGAATGCAGGATGAAACAACACATCTGCCGGACGCCGATCGCGAGCCGGAGGAGCCAGGAGAAACATCATGTCGCGCACCATCACGCATTCGCTGGCTTTGCTGGGCCTGGCCGCAGCACTTGCCGTTTCCGCAGCGGCGCCGGCAAGCGCCGAACACCGTCATCATCATCGCCATCATGGCGGCCATGGCGGCGATCCGTATGCGGCTGGCGTCGCCGGGGTAGTCCTGGGGGCCGTACTGGGCGCTCCCCGGCCCTATTACGCCCCGCCGCCGCCCTATTACTACGCGCCGGCCCCGATCTATGTCGAACCCGCGCCGATCTATGTGGAGCCGGCCCCGGTCTATGCCGTTCCGGACCGCGTTCCCTATTCGCAGATCCAGCGCGGCGACGTCCGGCCCTATCCGGTCCCGCCATCGGCACGCCGCAACAGCGGGCCGCGCGTCGTCACCTATGACGAAAGCGTCGGCGGCGGCAGCCTGGAGCCCTGGACCCCGGGATGGGTCGACTATTGCAGCGACAAGTACCGCACCTTCGATGCGCGCACGGGCACCTACAAGGGCTATGACGGGCTGAAGCATTTCTGCGTCGCGCAGTAACGCCGGCGAACAACAGGCTCCGGCGCAGAAAGCGCTGACGATGAATGGCGGGACCGGCGTGTCCCGCCATTTTCGTTTGGCGTGTTCGCCGGTCTTTCAGCACTAGCGCCTGCCGGGCGGCGGATGAAGCGCCAGACGCGAGGCGCCCTCTTCCGATCGCTCCCATGCCGCCCCGTCTCCGCCGGCCAGGCATCGCCCCGGTAGCCCCAAAGGGAACCTTTCTCTTCCTCCGCCGTTGTATGAGGGAAATCAACGGAAAGGAGACAACGATGGAACTTCGTGAGCAGGAAGCAAGGCAGGGCACCACCAGCCAGAAGCACCGCATCGCGCGCGTTCTGGTTATCTCGACCGTGACCGCCATTGCCGCCCTCGGCATCGTCGCCCTGGTGTCCGGCTGGCAGGTCTGAGGCGCACCATCCTGCACATGGCAGGTATGTCAAAACAGCAAACCGTATTGAATTCGCGTTTGCTACACCCATCTCCGGAGCGGCGGGCGCTAACGGAGAACGAACACATAATGACATTTCCTCAGGACCATCTGCGGGATGTCAGGCATGTGGAAGATCATTCGGCCGCCAGCATCGTGATCGTATCGATTGTCATGATTGCAGCGGCCTTGGCTGGTCTTTCAGCAATAATTGCCTGAATCCAATCAACTATCCCGGAAAAAGAAGCGGGGCCTCTGGCCCCGCTCTTTTTTTGGCCGGTCCGCACACGGCAATTTGAACCCCCGAAACCGGCATTTCGTGCGATAATCACGGAACTGCAACGCGAGACAATCCGTTTAAGGATTGCAAGGTCAGCGGGCGGGCGTGCAACCCTGCTCTTCAGATCGACACAGATCGCGACCGAAAGCGACAGGGAGTAGGAATGATGTCCAGCGAATCCATCGCAAGCAGCACGAGGGAATTTATCGGCCAGATTTCAGGCGCGCTGGTAACGGCGCTCAGGATGGCGATCGCGGCGTTGCTGGTGACCTTGCCGTTCGTGTGATCCGGGCCGTTCGTGTGATCCAGCCGCGTCGGGGTTCATCGCTTCGCGGCATGTAACGCGATTTGCGCGGAGCCTAATCAGCGCCGGGCTATCCCTCGCGAGAGGCCTGCTGGGCGTCGACCAGTGCGAGCGGCAACGCCTCCTCGAACAGATCGAGTTCTTCCGCCGGACCAGCGCTGACCCTGATGCACCGGGAGAGCGGTTCGACGCCGGGCATGCGGATGAAGATGCCGCGCGCCAGCATCGCCTCCATGACGGCCTTGGCAAATTGCGGTCCGCGACGACAATCCAGCGTCACGAAATTCGTCGCCGATTCCAATGGCAACAGGCCGTTGGCTCTTCCGATCTCTGAAATCCGGCGACGCGCCGCCGCCGTCTTGCGAACCGTTTCTGAAAGCCATGCCTGATCCGACAGGGCGGCGATCGCGCCGATTTCCGCCGTCCGGTTCATTCCATAATGGTCGCGAACCTTCTCAAACTCGGCGATCAGGTCGCGATTGCCGATGCAATAGCCAACCCGTGCCCCCGCCATGCCATAGGCCTTGGAGAAGGTGCGGAACCGCAGCACCCGGCGGTCGGAAACGTCGAAGGGCAACAGCGTGTCGCTCGGCGCATATTCGCAATAGGCCTCGTCCAGCAGCAGCAGGCAGTGGTCCGGCATCGCATTCAGCAGGACGGCGATGTCGCGCGATAGCCACCAGGTCCCCATCGGGTTGTCGGGGTTGGAGAGGTAAAGCAGGCTGGCATTGGTGCGGCCGGCGGCCTCCACCAGCGCGCCGATATCCTCCCGGTCATTGTCATAGGGAATCCTGACCAGGTTTCCGCCATGACCGAGGACATGAAAGTTGAAGGTCGGATAGGCGCCGTCGGAGGTGACCACCGATATGCCGGGCTCGACGAACATGCGGACCACATTGCCCAGCAGTCCGTCTATGCCGCCGCCCAGAACGACGTTCTCCGGCGAGACGCCATGATGGGCGGCGATCGCGTGGCGCAGTTCATATCCTTCCGGGTCGCCATACTTCCAGATGTCACTGCCGGCCTTCGCCATCGCCTCCACCGCCAATGGCGAGGGGCCGAAGAGACATTCATTGGCGCCGATCCGCGCCCGGAAAGGCTTGCCCCTCGCGCGCTCCTGCGCCTCGGGCCCGACAAAGGGCACGACGGCGGGCAAGGCTTCGATCATCGGCCGAATACGCCAGCGGTGTCTCATCCCAGGGAAACTCCAGCTTCAGGTCTTTGACAGAATGAAAAACGGTGATTTGGCCGGTCTCACGCCAAGTTCCGCGCGCCGCGAATCCGAAACGCCGTCGGAGATCAGCGTCGCGCCCTCCATCGCCGCGAGGCGGACCGGGAAGTCGCGGCCGAAACGCTTAAGATGATCTTCCTGCAGGAACTGTTCCAGCCGCTCGGCATCGCTGGCCAAATGCTCGCCCCCTTCCTGCGTGTCGCGATCCATGTAGGGACCGGGCACCGAGAAGATCATCAAACCGCCGGGACGCAGCAAACGCAACAGCGCGGCCAGATGATCGCCATAATGGCCCGGCACATGCTCCAGGACGTGATTGTGGAGAATGGCGTCGAAATAGCCGTCCGGAAAGATCTCCAGCCCTTCCGGGATGCGCAGTTTCAGCGCCCTGGCATGAG
>JAUIBM010000211.1 GCA_030428345.1 Alphaproteobacteria bacterium
ATGACAAGGCGCTGCTCGACCAGCAGGATCGAGATGCCGCGCCGGGCGATCTCCTGCAGCAATTCGCCGATGCGCTCGACCATTTGCGGCGCGAGACCCTCGGTCGGCTCGTCGATCATGATGAGGTCCGGGTCGCCCATCAGCGTGCGGCAGATGGTCAGCATCTGCTGTTCGCCACCCGACAGCGCGCCGCCCGGCGCGTCGGCGCGTTCCTTCAATTGCGGGAACAGCCGCCAGGTTTCCTCAAGGCTCCAGCGGGAGGCCTTGCGACCGGGCTTTTCGCCCAGCAGCAGGTTTTGCGCCACGGTGAGCGCGGGAAAGATCGCGCGTTCCTCGGGCACATAGCCGATGCCGAGCCGCGCGATCTCGTGCGGCTTGAGGCCGGCGATGGCGCGATCCTTGAACGTGATCTCGCCATGCGGCGCCGGATTGCCCATGATCGCCTTCAGCGTGGTCGAGCGGCCCACCCCGTTGCGCCCCAGTATGCTGACGATCTCGTTGTTGCCGACGCTCATGTCGACGCCCTGCAGGATGTGGCTCTTGCCGTAATAGGCGTGCAGATCGCTGACATCGAGCATCATGCCGCTTCCGTTCCCAGATAGGCCTGCTGGACGGCCGCATTGGCCTTGATCCGCGCCGGGGAATCGCTGGCGATGACCTCGCCATAGACCAGCACGGAGATGCGGTCGGCGAGGTCGAAGACCACGCCCATGTCGTGCTCGATCATCATCAGCGTCCGGTTTTCGCTGACCCTGCGGATGAGGTCGACCACGCGTTCGGTCTCGGCATGGCTCATGCCCGCCGTCGGCTCGTCCAGCAGCAGGATGTCGGCGTCGCCGGCAATGGTCAGGCCGATCTCCAGCGCCCGCTGCTCGGCATAGGTCAGCACGCCGGCGGGCGTGCGCCAACGGTCGAGAAGGTTGATCTGGGTGAGGATTTCCTCGGTGCGCGCCCGCGCATCGGCCAGCCGCTCGACATTGCGCCAGAACGAATATCTGTATCCAAGCCCCCACAGCGTCGCGCAGCGCACGTTTTCCCAAACGCTGAGCTGCGGAAAGACATTGGTGACCTGGAAGCTGCGCGACAGGCCGCGCCGGTTGATGCGCTCGGGGGCAAGGCCGCCGATCTCCTCACCGCGCAGGCGGATCGATCCGGCGTTCGGCCGGTAGTGCCCGCTGATCAGGTGGAACAGCGTCGACTTGCCCGCGCCATTGGGACCGATCACCGCATGCCGCTCGCCGGTCGGCACGGCAAGGTCGACGCCGCGAATGATCTCGAGCTGGCCGAAGCTCTTGCGCAGCCCGGCCAGTTCCAGCGCCGGCACGGTGTGCGGAGCGGCGGTCATGCCCGGCCCCGCGAATTTGCGATCGCCTCGCCATAGGCGTTGATCGCCAGGCGCATCGCCCGCACGAACAGCCAGGTCCCTGCCACGAACATCACCGTGGCCAGAATCCACGGCAGGGGCGAAGCCGCGCTCAGCGGCATGTAGAGGAAGCGCATGGCCGGGCCTTCAGGTCCGTTGACGGTAAGCTGGTAGGTCATTTCGATCGCAAGGCTCAGCCCCGCCAGCGCCACGAGGCCCGGCGCAAGGGCGAGCGCGTAATAGGGCAGCACGCGGTGCAGGCGGCCCGCCTGCCACACGGCTTGCTGGCGCGCGACAAGACCGGCGATGCCGTCCGGCGCGAACATCACCACCCCGATGAAGAGCAGCCCGAAATAGAGCTGCCAGGCTCCGGTAATGTCGCTCAGCATCACCTGCAGATAGGTGACCAATATTGCGCCGACGATCGGCCCGGCGAAATTGCCGACGCCGCCGATGAACGTCATCAGGACGACCGTCCCCGATTGCCCGGCCCCCATCTGCGAGGAGGTGACGATCTCGAAATTGACCGCCGCCAGCCCGCCGGCAATGCCCGCGAAAAGCCCTGCCAGGGAAAAGGCGATGAAACGCACCCGCGTCGTGGAATAGCCGATGAAGGCGGCGCGCTGGGGATTGTCGCGCACGGCGTTGCAGATACGGCCGAACGGCGTCCGCGTCAGCGCATACATCGCGGCCGCCGAGACGAAGCACCAGGCTGCGATCAGGTAGTAGACCTGGATCTGCGGGCCGAAATTGAGGCCGAACAGATGCAGCACCCGGGTGCGGTCGACCGAGATGCCTTCCTCGCCGCCGAAGATCGAGCGCAGGATCAGCGAACTGGACGCCACCAGTTCGCCGATGCCGAGCGTGATCATGGCGAAGGTGGTGCCGGCGCGCCGTGTCGAGACCGCGCCGAAGATGATGCCGAAGATGAGGCCGGTCGCGCCGCCGACCAGCGGGAACACTTCCAGCGGCAGCGGCGCATGGGCGGCGCGCACGGCGTTCATGGCGTGCGCGGTCAGGAAGCCGCCCAGCCCGAAGAAGACGGCGTGGCCGAAGGACAGCAAGCCGGTCTGGCCGAGCAGCATGTTGTAGGACAGGGCGAAAATGATCATCACGCCCATCAGGCACATGGTCGAGATCGCCAATCCCGAACTGAAGACTTGCGGCAGGGCGAGCAGGACCGCCGCAACGACGATCCAGACGCCGTAGCTCGCCAGGAAACCGGAGCGGGCCGGCGGTCCGGGTCTTTGCATGGGTGCGGTCTCGCTCACGATTCGCGGTTCCCCATCAATCCGCGCGGCCTGAAGATCAGGATCATGACCAGCAGCAGGTAAGGCAGGATGGGCGCGATCTGCGCCACGGTGACGGACCAGATGTCGCTGAACCATACCGACATCACCCCGGCCAGCGGCGTGCCGCCGAAAATGTCGGACATGGACAGGTTGATCGCCACGGCGAATGTCTGGACCAGTCCGATCAGCAGGGAAGCGACGAACGCGCCCGACAGTGAGCCAAGCCCGCCCACGACGACGATGACGAACAGGATCGGCCCCAGGGACGCCGCCATGTTGGCCTGCGTGACCAGCGCCGGCCCGGCGATCACGCCGGCAACCGCGGCCAGCCCGGCGCCCACGCCGAAGACCAGCATGAAGACGCGTCCGACATTGTGGCCGAGCATGCCCACCATCTCGGGATGGCTGAGCGCGGCCTGCACCACAAGACCAACGCGCGTGCGCTTCACGATCAGCAACAGCGCCGCGAAAATGGCGATCGATGTCAGCAGTTCGAACATCTTGAAGGCCGGGTAATTGGTGGCGAAAATGGTGAAGGCCGGAAAGTCGAGCGAAGGCGGGACGCGATAGTCCACCGGCAGCTTGCCCCAGATCATCTGCACCACTTCCTGGATGACGAAGGTCAGGCCGAAGGTGAACAGCAGTTCGGCGACATGGCCGTGCTTGTGAACCTGCCTGAGCCCGTATCGTTCGACCGCCATGCCGATCAGCGCAACCGCAAAAGGCGCGACGACCAGCCCCGGCCAGAAGCCGACATGCCGGCTGATCTCGAAGCCGAAAAAGGCGCCCAGCATGTAGAAACTGGCATGGGCGAAGTTGAGCACGCCCATCATCGAGAAGATGACGGTAAGGCCACTGGCCATCAGAAAAAGAAGCATCCCGTACAGGATGCCGTTGAGTGTCGAAATCAGGACGATCTCAAGCATGAAGTTCCCCGGCTGCCGGCCCTTTCCCCGATAACAGGACGGGCGTCGGTAAATCGGCTGCGCCGGGATCTACCCAGGCGCAGCCGCCCCGTTGAAGGGTTATGGACGTTCCATCTGGCAGGTGGTCGGAACGATCGTGTCCTCGACCGCAACCGAGGAAGCAACCTTCCAGCCCCAGCCGGTGCCTTCTTCGTCGAAGGGCTGCTTTTCACCGAGCGGTCCCAGGCCCGAAATGTACATGGTCTGGAAGTACTGGTGGTCGTCTGCGCGCATGAAGCCTTCCTTGCCGTCGATGAAGTCGACATATTTCATGCCTTCAAGCTTCGGCACGAACTTGACCGGATCGTCGGAGCCAGCCTCCTCGACAGCCTTGAACACCATGCCCATCGCGTTGAACAGGCGCGGATAGTAGATCGGCGAGTCGGGATATTTGGCGATATAGGCCTTCACCGCATCCTGCATCGGCTGGTAGTCGATGTTGTTCACGCCCTCGGTGATCTGGAAGACCTTGTCCGCCAGGCCCGCCTGCTTGATCGCGGTCGGCGTGCCGGCCAGGCCCGCATAGAAGGTGTACCAGTTGACGTCGAGACCGGCGTCGCCGGCGGCCTTGATCAGCAATTGCAGGTCATTGCCCCAATTGGCGGTGAGCACGGAATCGGCTCCGGAGGCCTTGATCTTGGCGACATAGGGCGAGAAGTCCGTCACCTTCTGCAGGGGCACGAATTCATTGCCCACCAACTCGATGCTGGAGCCTTCCGCCTTGAGCTTGGCTTCCGCCGCCTTGGCGACCGAATGGCCGAAGGAATAGTCCTGGTCGATCAGGTAGACCTTCTTGATGGCGTCGTTCGCCTTCATGAAATTGGTCATCGCCTCGACCTTGATGTTGACGTTGGCGTCGAAGGCGAAGTGCCAGTAGCTGCACTTGTCGTTGGTCAGCGAGGGATCGATGGCCGCGTGGTTGATTTGAACCACCTCCTTGCCGTGATTGCGCGAATTGAACTTCTTGATGAAGTCCGACACGGCGGCGGCGACCGAGGAGCCATTGCCCTGCACGACAATGTGCACGCCCTGGTCGATTGCCTTCTGGACCTGAACGAGGCTCACCTGCGGATCGAGCTTGTTGTCATAGGGAATGATCTCGACCTGCTTGCCCATCACGCCGCCCTTGGCGTTCACCTGTTCGGCGATGTAGTTGAGCTGGTTGAGGCCGATCTGTCCGGCGGCGGCGCCGCCTCCCGAGAGCGGATCGACATAGCCGATCTTGAGTGTATCGGCGGCCGACGCCGGCATGGCCGCGAAGCCGAGCACGGATAGTGCAAGCGCGGCCGTTGTGAATGCCTTCTTCATTGCTTTCCTCCTCTTGATTGCCGATCCGAAAAGTTCCGCTATGCTTCGGAACCCGAAAGATTTCGGCGTAAACTCCTCCAAGTTTCATGCATGTTTCCTGAATGGAAAAACATTTGTCAACTCGTGCGGGTGCATATTTGTCTTTTCGCCCGATGAGGATGCGGGAAACCGCCTCCGCGAAGGATCGGTGCGGTTACGGGACCGCGCCCGGAGTCGCCGCGCGCCCCTTCGCCTGCTCCAGCGCAGCGCGTGACAACAGGGGAGGTTGAGACCGGCCACATGCGCTTCGGAGAGGGGGGCACGGAAGCGCCGCCGTCCGGCGGCGGGGCGACAAGCCTTGCGTCGATCCCCGTGATTGTTGCCGGCGCAGGTTGGGTAAATGCCCGCATGCCGGGTGACGTTACATGTTTGTGGCGCTATGAAACGGCGTCGCACCTGATGGGCGCCGAAAACGGGAGACGGACACCATGTGCGGCATTGTCGGCGCCTATTGCCGGGACGGGGCGGTCTCCGGAAACGAAATGGAGATCGCGCTGCGGCGCATGTCCGAGCAGATCGCGCATCGCGGCCCCGACGGCTCGGGGGTGTGGACGCGGGGCAGGATCGGCTTAGCGCATCGACGCCTTTCGGTCATTGACCTCAACGAACGCAGTGCGCAGCCCATGCACACCAGCGATGGCGCGCTGACCGTAACCTTCAACGGAGAAATCTACAATTTCAAGGATTTGCGCCGCGAACTGACCGGTCACGGCCACCTCTTCCGCACGCAAGGCGACACCGAGGTGCTGCTGCACGGCTATCGCCAATGGGGCCGGGGCCTGCCCGCGCGCCTGCGCGGCATGTTCGCCTTCGCCATCTGGGACGAGGCCCGGCAGGAACTCTTCATGGCCCGCGACCGTTTCGGGCAGAAGCCGATCGTCTATGCCTGGTCGGGGCAGACCATGGTCTTCGCCTCCGAGGCGAAATCACTGCTGGAGTGGCCCGGCTTCGAACGCCGGGTCGATTTGCCTGCCATCCACGACTACATGTCCTTCGGCTACACGC
>JAUIBM010000212.1 GCA_030428345.1 Alphaproteobacteria bacterium
CAGCACTGTCTTTCATCGCCGGGCCAAAGCGTTTATCAAACGCGCATGAACCACTTTCTCCTTGTTGCCGCGGGCGGGGCCTGCGGCGCCATGCTGCGTCATTTGTCGAACATGATCGCCCTGCGCGTCGGCGGCGCCCATCTCCCGTGGGGAACGCTTTTCGTCAATGTAGCCGGCTCTCTCGCCATGGGCCTGTTCGTCGGCTGGCTGGGTCGGCGCACCGGCGGCTCGACCAATGAATTGCGTCTGTTCATTGCTACTGGCGCGCTGGGAGGGTTCACCACCTTTTCCGCATTCTCGCTCGATTTTGCCACCTTGTGGGAGCGCCACGCGCCGGTCATGGCGTTCGGCTACGCGGCGATGACCGTGTTGATGTCGCTGCTGGCGGTCTTCGCCGGGCTCGCTGTCATGAGGAACCTGCCTTGAACGTGATAGAGACCAGGCTGGTTGAGGGCGACGAGGCGGGCATGCGCCTGGATCGCTGGTTCAAGCTGCACTTTCCCGGGCTTGGATTCGGCCAGTTGCAGAAGCTGCTGCGATCCGGGCAGATCCGGGTCGAGGGTGGGCGGGTGAAGGCAGAGACCAGGCTCGCAAAGGGGCAGGCGGTTCGCTTGCCGCCCATGGTAACGGCGCTCAAGCGCGAGAACGGCCTCGCGCCCGGCAGGCCACTCTCGCCCGGCGTCATTCGCAACCGCGAAGATTCCGAGGTGCTCTCGGCGATGATCCTGCACGAGGATCGCAAGGTCTTCGTCTTCAATAAGCCTGCCGGGCTCGCCGTTCAGGGCGGGTCCGGCGTGACCCGCCATGTCGACGGAATGCTGGAAGCCTTTCGCAACCAGAAGGGCGAGCGGCCGCGCCTGGTCCATCGGCTCGACCGGGACACTTCCGGCGTGCTGGTCGTTGCGCGCACGCGTGGCGCCGCTGTTGCCCTCACCAAATCCTTCCGCGCGCGTGAGACGGAGAAGATTTACTGGGCGATCTGCCGGGGCGTTCCGGCCAAGCGCGAGGGGCGCATTTCAACCTGGCTGGTCAAGGAAAAGACCGAGGACGGCGACCGGATGCGCGTCGCCCGGCACGGGGAGCCGGGCGCGGACCATTCCGAGACGCATTATCGGGTCGTGGAAAATTCCGGCCGCAATCTGAGCTGGCTTGAGCTCAACCCGATCACCGGCCGCACGCACCAATTGCGCGTCCACACGGCCCACATGGGCAATCCGATCATTGGCGATCCGAAATATTTCAACGTCGAGAACTGGGAGTTTCCCGGCGGCATTCAGAAGCGGCTGCATCTGCATGCGCGGCGCATCCGCATTCCCCATCCGGACGGCGGGTGGATCGATGTGACCGCCCCCTTGCCGCCGCATATGCAACAGACCTTCAACCTGCTGGGCCTCGATGAGAGTTCGGCCGGTGAACAGGACGAGGATTGAAATGGTGGCGATGCGCGATCTGCTGAACGAGGCCGCCACCGGCGGCAAGGACCCCGTTTCGGTTTCCCAGCAGGCGATGAAACCGCCTTTGCCGAAGCGCTTCTACAAGGAGGCCAGTGCGGCGCCCGGTCAGGCGGGCTATGGCGTGTTTCTCGACGGGCGGCCGGTCCGCACACCCGGTCGCCAATTGCTCGAACTGCCCAGCCTCGCCGCGGCAAGTCAGGTGGCGGAAGAGTTTGCCGCGCAGGGCGAGTTCATCGATCCGGCCAGCATGCCTGTCACCCGGCTCGCCAACACCACCATCGACGGCATTGCGCACGACATGCAGCCCGTGCTTGAGGACATCTCGCGCTTTGCCGCTTCCGATCTGCTTTGCTATCGCGCCGCCTCGCCGCGCGAACTGGTCGAGCGCCAGGGCGAAATGTGGGACCCGGTCATCGACTGGTTGCGCGACGACCTGGGCGCAAACTTCGTTCTGGCCGAGGGCGTGGTGCACGTCGCCCAGCCGCGCGAGGCAATGGCCGTGTTCGCGGCCCGCCTGCGCGCTCACGCCGAACCGTTCCGCCTGGCCTGCCTCCACATGGTGACGACCCTCACCGGTTCGGCCCTGCTCGCGCTCGCCATTGCGGAGAAGCGCATCGACGCGCAGCAAGCCTTCGAGGCCGGCAATCTCGATGAAGACTGGAATACCGGGCTGTGGGGCGAGGACCCCGAGGCGGCCAGCCGTCGCGCCGACCGCCTGCGCCAGATGGAAGCGGTCTGTGCCTTGCTCGCGAACCTGCCGGCGCCTTCCGCTTCCGCCTGAGGCGCGTTCAAGGCCCGCCTGGCGTTAGCGCTTCGCTAACCACGTTCCTAAGTCAAATCTCAAGTCACTCGCCTTAAGGTTATCGCAACGTGAAGCGATCGAGGGCGAGGGACTTTTCATGACCGCAGCTTTGGCAGGCAATGCTGGCAGGGATTTTTCCGGACTGTTGGAAGTGCCCGGACAAATAGGCCCTGCCGACGTCCTCTACTTCCGCCAGGAAGTGTTTCGCGATGGCGTCGTCTCACAGCCGGAGGCGGAGGCGATCCTCGCCATGAATGCCTCCGTTGCCGAGAAATGCGCCGAGTGGCACGAATTCTTCGTCGAGGCGATTTCGGACTATGTGGTGCAGCAGGCGGAGCCGCGCGGCTATGTAAGCATGGCCAATGGCGAATGGCTGATCGAATGCATTTCCGCCGATGGACGGGTGGAATCGGCCAATGAACTTGAATTGCTGGTCAAGGTCCTCGACAAGTCGCATTCCTCGCCCGAGATCCTGGTCGGCTTCGCGCTGAACGAGGTGGCCAGGGCCGTGCTGGAGGGCGAGGGACCCTTGTCGCGCGGCGGCTACCTGGTCCCCGGCGTGATCGGGGCCGGCGAGGTGGAACTGATCCGGCGCGTGCTCTACGCCTATGGCGGACATTCCGGGATTTCGATCTCGCGGACCGAGGCCGAAATCCTCTTCGATCTCAACGATCGCACCGCCGCCGTGGAGAACGACCCGGCCTGGCGCGAATTGTTCGTGAAGGCGATCGCCAATTATCTGATGGCGGCCGCGACCGATCGCGCGCCCTCGCGCGCCGAGGCGATCATCCGCGAGGAATGGCTTGAGGACACGGACACCGATGTCGGCGAGACCCTGCTCGGGGCGGTGCGCGGCCTGGGGGAATTGCTGTCGCGGTCTTTCTTCGACGATCTCTTCGACAGCGCCCAGCAACAGGTCGAGAAGGCCTGGGCCGAGCGCAATGCGCGCTACGAGGCGGCGATTCGCGAATCCGAGACCATCAGCGACGTCGAGGCCGAGTGGTTGATCGACCAGTTGGTCCGCGACGGCGTCATTCACGACAACGAAAAGGCGCTGCTGGCGTTCATCCGGCGAGAGAGCCCAGACATTCACCCCACCCTGACGCCTTGGCTGGAAAAGAACGCCGCAGGCGCCTGAGGAACGATCCTCAGGCCAAGGGTCCGAAGAAGCGCGGAAATACCCGCTTTAGCGCCAGGTCGACGTCATCCATGGTAACCGGCAGGCCGAGATCGGTGAGGCTGGTGACGCCATGTCCTTCGACACCGCACGGCACGATCCCGGAGAAATGCTCCAGTTGCGGGTCGACATTGATCGCGATGCCGTGGAACGTCACCCAGCGTCGGATCCGGATGCCGATTGCCGCAATCTTGTCGTCACGCACCCCGCCATCGGGCAGCCGCTCTTTGTCTGGCCGTGCCACCCAGACGCCCACCCTGTCCTCGCGCCGTTCGCCGCGAATGTTGAACTCATCGAGCGTCGCGATGATCCAGTCCTCGAGCGCCGCCACATAGGCGCGCACATCCTCGCGCCGCCGCTTCAGGTCGAGCATCAGATAGGCGACCCGCTGGCCGGGACCGTGATAGGGATATTCGCCGCCCCGTCCGGTGCGGTGGACCGGAAACCGGTTTGGGTCCACCAGCCCCGATGCCTCGGCGCTGGTGCCGGCGGTGTAGACCGGCGGATGTTCGACCAGCCAAACGCGCTCGCTTTCCTCGCCGGCGCGGATCGCCGCCGCCAGATGCTCCATGCGCTCGACCGCGGCCTCATAGTCGACCGGTTCGCGCGATACCTCCCAAGCGACCGGCGCACCGGGGGCCGCAGGCAGCATCGATGTGCGAATCGTCTCGCGCGGGGGAGCGTTGAGTTGCGTCATGAACCTGGAGAAGCTGTCCATGGCTTGCGATAGCCCACCCGCGCCCGGCGGGCAACCGTCTGGAGGGCAGGGCAATTGGCCAGCTTGCTGGGAACGGGCTTTTTGTCCTTGTTTAGGGCCCGTCCATTTGCTACATGCCCGCCACCGGGAGCGTTGGCGATGAACAGCGCTCCCCTCTGCTAAGCGGTCGTGGCGGAATGGTAGACGCGCAGCGTTGAGGTCGCTGTGGGGCAACCCGTGGAAGTTCGAGTCTTCTCGACCGCACCAGCACAACAAAAGAGCCCCGGAGCGATCCGGGGCTCTTTTGCTTTATGGCTCTTCGCTCGCTTCGCGTTCGCGCCGGCCTATTTCTTGGTCCGAAAGGCGCTCACCAGGCTGCTTGCCGGGCCACTGCGCGGCTTGACGAACCCGGTTCGCGGCACTGGCGCCGGCGCTGGCGGCTCCTCGCTAGCGGGCCGTCTGATTTCGGGCGGGATGGGCGGTGCGCCGGCCAGGGTCGCCCGGACGAATTCCGTCTTTGCCGGATGGTTCCAGCCCGGCCGCGTGCCGGCGCCGGTAATCTCCTCGGGTTCGGTTGTCTCGACCGGAGCGATCGATTCCGGCTGCGGCAGCGGCGCGGCCATCAAGGGCGTCGGCTCAGGTTCCGCGAGCTGCGGCAGCGTGTCGGCCAGCATCGCGATGTCGCTCTGTTCCGACATCCGGTTGCCGGTGTCGTTGTGGCGCATGCGGTTGATGACGCTGGCAAGATTGACCTCTCGTCCGTGCTTCACGGCCTCCTGCATGTCGTAAATGTGCTGGCCCGGCAGCAATTCCTTGGGGATCGTCTCGAAGGTAAGCCGCATCGGCGTCTTCAGTCCCTCGCCGAAGGCGATCGCCTCGCGATTGGCGATCGAGGCGAGAAACCCGACGGTCGACTGTGCGCCATTGGTCAGCGCCTTTCCGATGATGCGCTGGTCGGCCTGGTTGGAAAGGCGCATTGCGAACACGGTGTTGCACTGGGAGAAGATCGTCTGGTCGAGTTCGCTTGGCCGCTGGGTGACGATGCCGAGATAGATCCCGTATTTGCGGCCTTCCTTGGCGATTCGGGCGATTGCCTGGCGGGTCGGCCAGAAGCCCTGTTCCTCGTCGGCGGGAATGTAGCGATGCGCCTCCTCGCAGACGACGAGGGTCTGGATGCCGCCCTGGCTGGCGAGCGCCAGGTCGAAGGCGAGGCGGCAGAGGACGGAAACGACCGATGTGATGACTTCCGATGGAAGGCCCGACATTTCCACAACGCAGATCGGCAGCCCGCCATGCGGGATGCGGAAGATATCGGCGATGATCTGCTGCATGCGGTCACCGCCGGAATTGGCGTTGCCGAACATGAACTCGAAGCGCGGGTCGCGGCTGATGGACGACAGGCGGTCCTTCAGCGATTTGAGCATCGGCTTCTCGGCCTTGCCGTCCAGCATGCCCAGCCGCTCGTCGATCAGCTTCATCAGGTCGATCATGCGATAGGGAACCGGCGAATCGGCGGTGAATCCCTGGCCGCCGCTCAACCGGCGCAGGGGAGCCGTGTCCTTGGCGCCGCCCGCGCCATAGCGTTCCTTTGCTTCGGCGATCATGTCGCGCAGCAATTCCTTCTCCGAGGAGAACCCCTTCTGGCCGCGAAAGATCACCTCGACGAATTCCTCGAAACGGAAGAACCAGAAAGGCAGGCTGAGATTGGTGGCGTCCTTGACGATCGCCTCTCGCGCAAAGGCGCTGGTGAATTCGTTGTGCGGATCGAGGATCAGGATCCGGATGTCCTTTCGGGCGGCCACGATCTTTCGCATGATCAGGGAGACGGCGGTCGAC
>JAUIBM010000213.1 GCA_030428345.1 Alphaproteobacteria bacterium
GCGCTTGGGGAAGCCTGAAACATTTCAATAAAATTGCCGGAATTGAATCGGCACGGAGGACGCACGGGCCGGGGCGAATCCGAAAAATATTCTGTCAAACTCATGGCGAAACCGTGAAACCGGGTTTCAGGACCGCTTGGGAGGACGATTCCAGGGCTTTGTTGGAAAAATATTTCTGCTGCGCCGCAAACATGAATTTTTCATGAAGGAACAGTTGCTTGCGATCGCCGCGCCCCCGCAATGCGGCCTCACTCAGCACGAAGCGTGCGGCGCGGGACGAAATCCGCGTTGACGCCGCCCCGCCTCACGCTAGACTCATACTCCGATCGCGCGGGTTTCCCGCGTGACCAAACAGGAGGCGAAACATGGAAATCGTTCAAAGGCTGAATGTCCTGCTCGTCTGCGCGGCTTTTGTATTTGTCGGCGCACTGGTGATTGGCCTGCTGCCATAGGCGGCCATGACCGGAACGTTGCCGGCGAATATCCGCCGGCGGCGCAAGCCAAGAAATGGCGCAAGCCAGAAAAAGGGGCGGCTCGTGTGGGGCCGCCCTTTTTCATTTGCCGAACATTTGCGCCCGGCCGGCGACGGCCGGATCCGCCGAACTCAGGCCGCCTGTTCGCTCGCCAGCGCCGGCTCGGCCCGCGCCCGCAGCCCGATCAGATGGCAGATGGCGAAGGAAAGGTCCGCCCGGTTCATCGTGTAGAAGTGGAAATTGTCGACGCCGCGCTCGATCAGGTCGGTGACCTGTTCGGCGGCGACGGCCGCCGCGACCAGCGCGCGGGTTTGCGGATCATTTTCCAGGCCCTCGAAGCGCTCGGCCATCCAGGCCGGCACATGCGCCCCGCAGCGCCCGGCGAAGCCGGCGACCTTGGCGAAATCATGCACCGGCAGGATGCCCGGCACGATCGGCACATAGATGCCGGCGCGCCGCACCCGCTCGACATAGGATTCGAAGGTGTCGTTGTCGAAGAAGAACTGGGTGATCGCCCGCGTCGCGCCATTGTCGACCTTGCGCTTGAGCATGTCGATGTCGGTGGCGAAATCCGGGCTCTCGGGGTGCTTTTCCGGATAGGCGGCGACCGCGATGTCAAAGCCGCCGACCGCGGAAATCGCGGCGGTGAGTTCCGCGGCGTTGCGGTAGCCGTCCTCGCGCGCCACATAGCGGGCGCCGACGCCGGCCGCCGGATCGCCGCGCAGGGCGACGATCGAGCGGACGCCGGCCTCGCGATAGGCGTGGATGACGGAATCGACTTCGGCCCGGCTGGCGTCGACGCAGGTCAGGTGGCCCGCCACGCCAAGGCCGGTCTCACGCACGATTCGCGATACGGTCTTGAGCGTGCGCTCGCGGGTCGAACCGCCCGCGCCATAGGTGACCGAGACGAATTGCGGCCCGATCGGCGCAAGCCGGTGCACGGATTTCCACAGCCCGGCCTCCATCGCATCGGAGGACGGCGGGAAGAACTCGAAGGAAACGTCTATTCCGGCGCTCTGCAGCGGCCGGCGCGAAAGGCGCGGTCCCCTCATGCCAATACTCCATCGTTCAGTTGCGGTTGGGCGACCAGCATGCGTCGGTCGCGTGCAAGCCATAGCGTCACGGTCAGCTTGCCGCCGGCGCCGGGGTGAAGGTCCTTCACGTCGAGCAGGTCGAGCCCGGCTTCCTCGAGCCAGCCGCGAAGCTGCTCATGGCTGAAGCCGAGACGGCGATGCTGGTGCTCGTCGCGCAGGAAATCGAGGGTGTGCGGCGCGAAATCGGCGATCAGCAGCCGCCCGCCTGGGGTCAAGGCTCGCGCGGCCTCGCGCACGGCCGCCGCCGGATCGTCGAGGAAGTGCAGCACCTGGTGAAGCGTGGCGAGGTCGAACTGCCCGCCCGGCGTCGGCAACAGGTAGATATCGCCCTGGCGCACCTGCACGCGCGACAGATCGGCCTTGTCGAGATTGGCCCGCGCCACCTGCAGCATTTCCCGGCTGGCGTCCACGCCCACTGCGCGCTGGTAGATCGGCGCGAACAACTCCAACAGGCGGCCGGTGCCGGTGCCAAGGTCGAGCATGGCCTGGATCGGCCGGTCGCCGACCATGGCGCGCATCGCCGCCTCGACCCGGCTCTCGTCCACGTGCAGGGAACGCAATTCGTCCCAGGCGCCCGCATTCTTGGCGAAATAGGCGGCCGCCTGTTCCGAGCGGCGCTTGCGCACCGCCTCGAGCCGCTCGCGGTCGCGGGCCAATTGCGGATCGCCCGCATCGACGCTTTCCAGCAGGTCGTGGACCATGGCCGCCGCGAGCCCCTCCTCCGTGGCGCGGAAGAACGCCCACGCGCCCTCCTGGTAGCGCTCCAGCAGGCCGGCCTCCGTCAGCAGCCGCAAATGCCGCGAGATGCGCGGCTGCGATTGGCCGAGAATCTCGATGAGGTCGGTGACGGTCAGATCGGCGGCGGAGAGCAGCAGCAACAGGCGCAGCCTAGTCTGTTCGCCAGCGGCGCGCAGCAGGTTCACCGTTTCGTCGAGCGCGAGTTTCGGACGCGTCAGCATCAACCTCTCCAAATCAGATAAAGATATCTTTATATCGTGTTGCCGCATTCCGCAAGCCTGCGGGCCATTCGCCAGTCCTGCCGGTATTTGCCTGTTTGCTTCGCGCCGGACCGCAGCGATCATGACGCAGAGCGAATCGGCGAGGACAGATGAACGGCACGGCGCGCCACCGAGAGATTGCGAAACTGCTCCGGGCGCTGTGCCCGGCAATGCCGCTCGCCGATTTCACGCCCGTGGTGGAGGCGGCCTGCGAGCGCCGGTTCAAGACCCTGCCGCCCTCGATCGCGCTGTGGCAGGCGCTGGGCGCGCATGTCCGCCACCGCCACACCGAATATGACGAATTGCTTGAGGAGGGCTACGACCGGGATGCCGCCCGCCATTTCGTGGTCGACGCGATGAACGACACCCTCGCCACCTGGGGCTGCGCTCGCCGGATCGAAACCGCGGCGGATGGCGAGGATTGAGCCCGGTCACCATCGCGAAACACACCGTATCGATTTTCCGGCTCGAAATCCGGCCGGACATCGCCAGATATGGGGCTCGTGCTCGAAAGGAAACTCTGCCTTGAAAAATCTCGACGCATTTCCGATCACCGGAAAATGGCCCGCAGCCAATCCGCAAATCCTGCAGCTCTATTCCCTGCCGACCCCAAACGGCATCAAGGTCTCCGCCGCGCTGGAGGAGACCGGCCTGCCCTACGAGCCGCATCTGGTGAATTTCGGGTCCAACGACCAGACGAGCCCGGAATTCCTTTCACTCAACCCGAACAACAAGATACCGGCGATCCTAGATCCCGACGGCCCGGACGGGTCGCCGCTGGCGCTTTGGGAATCGGGCGCGATCCTGTGGTATCTCGCCGAGAAGACCGGGATGCTCGTGCCCGCCGCGCCGGCCGCGCGCGCCGAGACGATGCAATGGCTGATGTGGCAGATGGGCGGTGTCGGCCCGATGTTCGGCCAGCTCGGCTTCTTCCACAAGTTTGCCGGCAACCAGATCGAGGACAAGCGCCCGCTCGAGCGCTATGTCGGAGAGACGAAGCGCCTGCTCGGCGTCCTCGACCAGCGCCTGGAGGGGCGGGAGTTCGTCATGGACGGGCAGTACACGATTGCTGACATCGCCATCTGGCCATGGGTCGCATCGCTGATCGGCTTCTATGCAGCGGCCGATCTGGTGGGCTTCGCGCAATATGGCAATGTGGGGCGGTGGCTGGACGCCTGCAGGAACCGCCCGGCGAGCCTGAAGGCGGTCAACATTCCCGCCCGCGGATGAGGCGGAGCGGTTCGCGTACAGGAGGAGCCCCCTTGTCCGGTGCAGGAACCGCATTCAGAAGTTCCAGAAGACAAGTTCCTCTTTTGCGTCGGCGAGCTTCACCCTCACCAGGTAGCTGCCTTTGTAGAACCCCGATGCCCGGCGCGACGCCACTTCGAACGAACCCGAAAACCGTCTTCCCCGGCAGGACCCGCTTAGCCGGGCGCCCTGCCGGGGAACGGAGCTGAGCCGGATACCGTCGCACACGAGCTTTCCGTCACTCTGTTTCAGGACGAGTTTCACATTGCTCACAGACCAAATCGGCCCGGTATTCATCGTGCCCGAAAGCTTCGACACCTTTCCCGTCGATTTGTTGCGGAACTCCATCTTCACCGGCTGCACGAAATCGTCGTGCATGACCTTTGGCAAACGCTTATCTTGAACCTTGCCATCGATATCACCCACGCGACAGGGTCCGTGGTATCTCTTGAGATATTTGGAACAGCGCTCCAATGCGGCGTGTTTCGCAGCCTCGGCCGAGGACGCACGGGACACCCAGCCCCAACCTCCCAGGGAATTGAAGGCAAAGGACTTGTGGCCATCTGCCTTCTGGTAGTCGGCATATCCTTCAACAATGGTCTTCGCGCTCGCTGGCGCTGCCAGGACCAGTGCGGCGATCGTTCCCGCAAGGATGACGCACGATCTACCGACCGATTGAGCAAACCGGTTATTTCCACTGAGGATAGTCACTGACATCAATATTCCCACTGTTTCCGCATGCCTGCGGGAGACGTCCGGCGAGCCTGAAGGCAGCCGACATTCCCGCACAAGGGTAAGGCGAACCGGCCGCGCTCTCGTGCAATCCGGATTTCCCGCCTAGCCGGCACTACCTTTCGCTGCATTTGCCTGGGCTTCGGTTCGGGTCAGGAAATCCGGTATCAAACGCTCTGAGAACCCGCCAATGAAAGACCAGATGACCAGCTTGGCATAATCGGCATTGGGAAGGGAAGTCCAGACCCGATCCTGAAACCATTGGCCGACCCTGCAAGTATTCGCATGGCCGACGCAGGCGATGTTCGGGAAGAGTTCCCCGCCAAGCAGACCGCCGAAAATCGCGTAGAAGATGATGACCGAGCCGATCGCGCCCACCCACAGGCGGATGCCGAGATAGGCGAGTTGGAAGCTGTCGACGATATCATCATACTCCAGCCTGGCGAAATTGGCGTTGAACGCGCCGAGCCGGCTGAAGAAGGCTCCCAGCAGACCGAAACTGACCACCAGCGCAAGCGCGCGAACGTGAGCGCTGGTCACAAGATCGATGTGCCTGAACCATGCAAAGCGAACACCGAAAAAGCCAAAAATCCCCGGCAGACAGAAGCACAGGATGATCAACCCTACCATAACAAACGCGAACTTCATGATAACCTTGGCGGAATTCTTGCGCATCATCCGGTCAAGCCGGCGTTTGCCATAGGCGATGTGCAGTTCTCCAAGGAATTCGCGGTATTCGGCCTGCATCGCCGCCTCGCGCAATGTCGGGTCGAGCGCCTTCGCCTCGGCAAGCCGCGCCGCATGCGCGTCGAGACCCGGCAATGCCAGTTTTTCCGCCTGTTTCAGCCGCTTGGCGGATTGCGCCACCAATTGATCGAAAGAAAGATATGGCACCATCCTTTGTTCGATTTCGTAGGCGCTCCTCCAGAGCTTGTCCCAATTCCTGGAGGGATTGCCGCACTCGGCGAAAAGGGCAAGTATCCGCTTGTAGTTTTCCGTCGACTTGTCGGCATCCGGTACCTTCAGGCAATCCCACAAGGTCCGCAGCCCGATCATGTAGTACTCAAACAGTTCCGGCATCGCCTTTACGGCCGGATAGACCCTCTCGCCCTCACTCTGTTCTTGGTCATTTCCTTCAGGGCCGGCGCCCTCTGCCCTTCCATCGTCAACGCTCATGGAATTTCTCCGCTCTCCCAAGAATAGCATGCCGGAGATACGGAAAATTTCAATACGAATGTTGACTGTTCAATAGATCCACTGTTCCCAGACCTTTGCCGTCACCGCTTCGCCCGGCTTGATGACGCCTTCGCGCTCGACCCAGGCGACAAGGCCGCGCTTCATGTGCGCCGCCTCGACAAAGGCGAGCGCCATGTCGGTGCGGCCCCAGTCGACCGCGCCTTGTGGAGGCTCGGCC
>JAUIBM010000214.1 GCA_030428345.1 Alphaproteobacteria bacterium
GCTCGGCGCGGTCGGCCAGTACGTCTTCTGGCAGTACCAGCAGACCTTCGAGGACGATGCCGGAGCGGATGTCGATGTCTGGCCTGAATATGGCTGCGCGCTGTTCGCTCCGACCTACATGCAGGGCTGGATGGCCTATGGCGCGATCCTCGATACCAAGTCGATGGTCCCGACTGACCGCTTCCCGAAGATGTGGGAAGAGGACAACCCGTCCGGCGCCAATGTCATGACGCAGTCCGCACCCGTCCCGCTGATCGAGAATGTCAATTCGACATTCTACGCCAGCGTCCGCTGAAGGAGCCGCGATCATGGCAAAGGTAAAGAGCAATTCGATCACGATCGTCGCGCCGGTAACCATCGTTACCGGCGAGGGCGAATTCGCGCCCGGCCAGGAGGTCACGCTCGACCGCGAGGAGGGCGAGGAAATCCTGCGCCGGCACGGCGTGTACAAGCCCGCCAAGGGCGAGGTGGACAGCGCCGCGCTGAAGGCGGAAATCGCCGGCCTCAAGGGCGAGATCGCCGCGCGCGATTCGGTAATCGAGAAGCTGGAGGGCGAGCGCGACGAACTGGCCAAGGCGCTCGCCGAGGCGAAGGGCGCGTCCGCATGAAGGACCTTCCGGAAACCATGACCGCGAAATGGGATGTCGCGGTCATGGACGAAGCGGGCGAGACGGTGCTGGCCGGCTTGCCGGTCACCCTGCCGCTTGCGCGGGCGGAAAGGCTGATCGCGCGCGGCTTCCTGCGCGAGATCATCGAGGAAACCGGTACGGACAAGGGCAAGTAACGCCATGCCGCTTGATCCTCATCCCGCCTTCGCCGGCATGGCGACTGCCTTTCTCGACACGTTCGGCGAGGCGGTCACTTTTTCCGGCGATGGCGAGGAGACCCTCGCCACCAGGGCGATCGTCCGGCTGGAATCGCAGATCGATGCATTCTCCGAATCGGCTGGCGCGGTGACCGACCGGCTGACGGTGCGCCTTGCCACCTCCGATGCCGTGCAATTGTCGGAAGGCTGGCGCTTCAGCCATTCCAGCCTCGACTGGAAACTGGTCGGCGAGCGTCAGGATGACGGGCGCGGCATGTCGAGCTTCGAAGGCGAGCGGTATTTCGCATGACGACGCATCCGCGCACGCTGGTCCGCACGGCGATCGCTACCCTGCTGGAATCCGCCCTGCCGGCAGCGGCCATCTATCGCTCGCGCTCGCGTCCTGTCGGCCGGCGTGATGGCGACCCGCAAGCGGTGGAGATCTTCACCCCGCGCGAGACCAGCCAGCGCGGCGCCGGAACGCCCGGCAAATATGAACGCATGATCTCCGTCGCCATTGCCGGCCATGTGACCGGCGGCGGGGAGGACCCGGCCGATATCGCCGACGCCCTGGCCCTGAAAATCGAGCAGGCGCTGGAGGCGGATGGCACGCTGGGCGGCGTCGCGATCGACTGCGCGCTGACCGGCACCGACATGGCGCTGGACGGCTCTGCCTGGGCCGGCGCCGCCTTCATGCAGACATGGGACGTGCTGGTTACCAGCGAAATCTGACGGGCCGCTCGGCGACGCTCGGCCTGAACCGTCAAGCTGAATGAAATCGCACGTGTTCACGCGCAAGATTTCATTGCACAAAAAGGAGACCATCCATGGCGAATTATCGCGGCCTGCTGGCTGTCGTCGAATATGAGACCGCAACGCCCGGCACCTGGGCGACGCTGGTCGGGGTCACCGACATGACCTTCACCATCCGCAACAATCTCGGCGAGGAGGAGCGGATCGACATCACCGCCGACCCGGCCTTTGTCGAGGTGCTGCAATATTACGGCGCGCAGTCGCTGACCCTTTCCTATAACGGGCTGTTCGACAGCGCCGCCGCCGGCATCATGGCGGCCGATGCGGCGCGCGGCCAGACCCAGATCAACCTGCGCGTCTATATCCCCGGCGACGGCTATTACGAGGCCGATTGGGCGATCAGCCAGATCGAATTCCAGCGCGGCTCTACCGGCGGCCTGCAGCATTCGGCGCAGCTCGCATCCTCCGGCTTCAATCCCTCGACCGGCTATACGGCAGATAGCTGAAATCGCAAATGTTTACGCTTCGCGTTTTTCCCGCCTTCGATCTTGCGCTTCGCTGCGCTCAACGTGCGATCGACGGCGCGCTCCCCACGCAAGCTCTTTGGAGGATTGATCCTTGAACCCCTGGCGGCAGGAAACCGAGATCGTCATCGGCGGCGAGACTCTACCGCTCGCCGCTTCGTGGAACGCCATCGCCGGCCTGATGGCGGCGCTGGAGGTCAAGTCCTTTGCCGGATTAGCGGAGAAGTGGGACGCGATGCACCCGGCCGACATGAAGAAGAGCCTGGAATTCTTCGCGGTCGAGCGGGTACGAGCGTCTGCCGCATTCGACGCGGTGGCCGGAATTGAGGGCATGACGGCGCTGCAGCGGGCGTTCTATACGCTCGTTTCCGGCCGTACGCCGGCAGAACTGCGGGAGGAGGAGGAAGCGCGAAAAAAGCTCCTCGCCCTTCCCGGCGATCTGGCGATCGCGCTGGCGGAGGGCGTGACAAGGGCGCTGGCGCCGGAGAAGACGTCGACTGGATCCGCATGATGGAAATGGCCGGCGGCTGGCTCAAATGGCGCGAATGCGATTTCTGGAGCAGCGCGCCGCGCTATTTCTATGCGGCGCTGGACGGCTATCTGGAATCGCGCGGGGTCAAGCGCCAGGCTGATATCGACCGCGAGGAAATGCAGGCCGAACTGGCGCGGCTTGGCCCGGCTTTGGGCAAATCAAGCGCCGATCTGGCCCGCATGCGTGAATTGCAGCGGGCGCGTCGCGCAACAACCAAACCAAGGATCTGACATGCCTGCGCAGGATCTGCTGTTTCGGATCGGGGCCAATGGCGCCGGATTCCGCAAGGCCATGGCCGAGGCGAGCAGTAGTGCCCGCCGTACCGGGGTCGACGTGAAGAATTCGTTTTCCGGGGCCGAGCGCATGTTCGGCATGGCGACGAACAAGGTGCTTGGCTTCGCCGCCGCGCTTGGCGTCGGCTTCAGCCTCGACAAGATCCGCGATACGGTGGGCGAGGTGGCGAAGATCGGTGACAGCGCCGACCGCGTGGGCCTCACCGTCGAGCAGTTCCAGCAGATGGGCTATGCGGCCTCGCAAACCGGTGTCGATGTCGGCACCATGACCGATGGCCTGCGCCAGTTCGTCAAGCTGGTCGGCGAGGCGGCGGGAGGTTCGAACAATGATTTCACCCGCGTTCTCGAGGCGAACGGCGTGGCGTTGCGCGACAGCAATGGCCAGATGCGCGGCCAGATGGCGCTGCTTAACGACTACGCCGATCTAATCCGCAACGCCAAGAACGAGCAGGACGCCATTCGCCTGGCGGTGATCGCCTTTGGCGAGCAGGCCGGCATGATGGTCAACACGCTGCGCGGCGGCAGCGACGGCCTCGACAAGATGGCGAAATCCGCCTCCGATCTGGGTCTGGTGCTTTCCGACGACACGGTGCGAGCGGCGCAGGAAATGGACGGCAAGTTCAACGAGATTGTCGCCCGGATGCAAAAAAATTGGCAGGGCTTCGTTGTCTATGTCGGCCAGACGCTGGAATGGCTCGATGCTGGCATTCGTCGCGAAGAACAGCAACGCGCCGAGCAGCAAAATGCTGCGCGCGCCGTGGCGCTGGCCAATGAGCGCAGCGACATCGAGGCGCAGATCCTCAAACTGAGCGAACAGCGTGCGACGGTCAGCGGTGTCCTGGCCGATGCCGAGCGGCGCCAGCTTGACGCCCAGATCAAGAGCCTGGAGGCGCAGCGCCAGAAGAACGAGGAGGCGAGAAAAGCGCTCGGCATTGCCGCAGCGGCAGCTTCTCCCCTGCAACCTCCTCCGCCGCCGCCCGGAAATACAGGCGGCAATGGCGGAACGAGGATCTGGACGACAGACGACCAGGAGCGCATCAAGGCCACCCAGAAGGTGATCGAGGCGCTGACCCTGCAATATGACGCGCTCGGCAAGACCAATCTGCAGAAGCAGATCGCGCTCGAATTGTCGAAGGCGCAAACGACCGCCGATACCGAGCAGGGCAAGCAGATCATCGAACTGGTGACTGCGCTGAGCTCGGCCGACGACGCTATTCAGGCTGTCTCGGATCGCATGGAGGATCTGCGATGGCGGCAGGACGCGGCAAAGGAGGGTTTCAGATTTATCGGCGATGAAGCGGAGGATGCACTGACTTCAATTCTCGACCGTTCGCAAAGCGCGTCGCAGGCGTTGAAGCAATTGGCGATCGACCTTGCCATCGCCGCCGCCAAGGCCTTGCTGCTGGATGAGGGGCCGCTGGCGGGATTGTTCAAATCGATGTCGACTCCGTCGCTTTCGTCTGCGGGCAATGCAGCCCTTGCCGGCGCGGCGGGCGGAGCGCTTTTCGCAGGGGGAGGGCGCGTGTTTGGTCCTGGCGGCCCGACATCGGATTCGATCCCGGCACGGCTCTCCAATGGCGAGTTTGTGACCAATGCCGCTGCCACCCGCGACTGGCTGCCGCTGCTGGAAAGCATCAATTCCGGCCAAAGTGGCGGCGGCGGGGGAAACTCGATCAATTATGCGCCGACCATTCATGCGCCCGGCGCGACGGCCGAGACCGTGGAGGCGCTGAAGCGGGTGATCGAGGAGGATCGCCGGAATTTCGCGAAGAATGTCGCCGCGGTCTATTCGGACGGCCGTTCGCGCCGCGCGCCCGGCTTCAGGGGATGATGGATGAAGGATCGGGTGGCGGCTTGTTTGGTGACGAAGTTATTCCAGTCGTCCTCATCGGCACCTCGTACAGCGCAATCGACAAATGGAATTTTGAAGGGGAATTAAAGAGGGCGTTAAAAGCGGATGTCCTGAACCTCGCCGACGAAGGGCAGGGGCCGCTGGAACCGATGGCTAAATTTCTGAAGGAAACTGATCTTGATAATTCAGATATCAGGCTGGTCGTCTGGGAAATCCCGGAACGCTTTATCCCTGTTTCCTATGATGATGTCGTATTCCCGGACTTTATTGAGGAAGCGCGCTGATGGTATTCTCTTCCGCTTTCTTCATCATGGTGTTTTTGCCGCTGTTCCTCGCGGCTTATTACGCGACGCCCGCGCGTTTTCATTCGCACATCATCGTGCTGGGAAGCTATATCTTCTATGGATGGTGGCGCGTTGATTTCCTGCTGGTTTGTGCAGGCGTAACATTGTTCAGCTATCTGACCTCACTGGAGATTGCGAAAAGCAAAAAACACTCCGGCAAGTTTCTTGCGCTGGGCGTAGCAGGAAATCTGATGACGCTGGGATATTTCAAATATTTCAATTTCGGGGTCGATACGCTGAACACACTACTGGGGTATAGCGGGCAGGCACCGCTGACCGTCTGGCACGTTATCCTGCCAATCGGTATTTCCTTTTATATCTTCCAGTCTGTCAGTTACCTGATCGACGTCTACCGCAAGGACGTGAAACCGGCGGACAAACTAATCGACTATTTCGCGTTTACGTCACTGTTCCCGCAGTTAATCGCGGGGCCGGTCCTGCGCTATAAGGACCTGGAACACCAGTTTAAAAGCCGTATCCATAGCTGGGACAAATTCAACGAGGGGGCCATTCGTTTTGCCATGGGATTTTGTAAGAAGGTGTTTATCGCCGATACGATCGCCCCGATTGCCGACGCTGCCTTTGCCCAGCCGGACCCGACCATGGCCGATGCATGGGTGGGCGTTATCGCCTATGCCATCCAGCTCTATTTCGACTTTTCGGGCTATAGCGATATGGCAGTCGGTATTGGCCTGATGATGGGCTTCCGCTTCATCGAAAACTTCAACCAGCCCTATATCAGCCGCAGCATCACCGAATTCTGGCGCCGCTGGCATATCAGCCTGTCAACGTGGCTGCGCGATTACCTGTACATTCCGTTAGGCGGAAACCGCAAAGGCAAGGTCCGCACATATA
>JAUIBM010000215.1 GCA_030428345.1 Alphaproteobacteria bacterium
CGTACCTTCCCGCAATCATCGCGTCGCATTGCGGATCTATGAGGTCGAGGACGGCGCTTCGCCCGCCACGATGGTCTATTTCCACGGCGGAGGGTTTGTCGTCGGCGGGCTCGAAAGCCATGACGACGTCTGCGCCGAAATCTGTTCGCGGACCCGGTTTCGCGTGATTTCGGTGGACTACCGGCTCTGTCCTGAGCATCTCCACCCGGCCGCCTTCGAGGATGCGAGCGAAGCGGTGCGCTGGGCCGCCAGCATCTACGAACAGCGGATCATCGTGTGCGGCGACAGTGCTGGCGGAAACCTCGCCGCCGCCGTCTGCGCCGCCCTGCGTGAGGAGGTCGATCTCGCCGGTCAGGTCCTGAGCTACCCGGGTCTCGGTGGGGACCGCACCAAGGGCTCCTATCTGGAACATGCACAGGCGCCGATGCTGACCCTCGATGAGGTGAATGCCTACGCCACCCTGCGCACTGGAGGAGTGGAACAGAACGGGGACCCGACCGTCGCGCCCCTGGCCGACGAGGATTTCTCACGCCTGCCGCCCACCGTGGTCTTTTCCGCCGAATGCGACCCGCTTTGCGATGACGGGCGCGACTATCGTGACGCATTGCTGGCGGCGGGCGTCCGGGCCGCGCTGCATGTCGAACCAGGGTTGGTTCACGGATATCTACGAGCCCGCCATTCGGTCGCCCGGGCGGCGTCAAGCTTCGACCGGATTGTCGAGGCGCTCAGGGAGATGGCCTGAAAATGGACTGAAGCGGCGGGGCGCTGCGTCGCGCGCCGCCTTGTCGTCAGCGCGCGGCCTGCTTGCGCACGGAGCCGGTAGCCATCCCCGACGAATCGGCGTTGCGATCCAGCGTCATTCCGATAACCGGGATGAGCTTGGTGTCGAGCCAGACGGAAATCGTGATGTTGAGCTGGTTGGTCGAGTTGAGCTTCGCCACCATGACACCGCGCAGATCCTTGCGGCGGATGTCGACGATCAGCTTGGAGCCGGTGTAGCGCCCGCCGATCACATCCATGCCTTCGCCGGCTTCCCCGTCGAGGAACTTGCCGACATAGACCCTGCCGGCCCGTTCGACATTGGCGTTGATCGGCTGCGAGAACATGCCGACCCGGCAGGCTCCGCCGATTGAAAGTCCGGTCTTGGAAGAAGGCGACAAGCCATTGAGATCGCAGGTAAAACGAGTTCCCTTGAACTTGCCGGCGACGATCTGCCCCGGTCCGGTCCAACGGCCCTGGACGTCCCGGTAGAAGCTTGCTTCCGAGGCCATGGCAGGGGCGGAAAGAACCAGCGCCAGCACGGAGGCGGCAAGGCCGGTCGAGAAGAATTTACGCATCGCTGGCACCATCGTTGAGGACTGCCCCTATCGTTGCCGAAAATGGTTAATCAATCGCTTCCGCCCAGCCGATTGCCGCTCTTTCGGTCAATCGACCCGGCCTTGTGCGGGTCGATCCGCAAGCCGGGCTTCAGCGCATGTTGCGGCCGCTCACCGGGTCCCTGTCCGGCGAATTCGCGGACAAATTGTCACCTTCGCCCGTCTTTTGCAATCCGTTGATGCGAACCAGCTCCGACAGGAAGTCGGAGACTCCGGGCCGGCGCTGGTGAATGAAGGGCGCCGGGCGGCAGACATCCATCGCCGCGACGCCGATCCGGGCGGTCAGCAATCCGTTCACGACGCCTTCTCCCAGCCGTGCGGAGAGGCGCGCCGCCAGGCCGTGGCCGATCAGTTGCTGCACGATGCCGTCGCCGAGGGCGATCGCGCCGGTGGCGGCCAGATGGGTGAGAACGTCGCGGGCGAGCCGCCAGAAGCCGAGCGTTCCCGGCCGCCCGCCATAATGTTGCGACAGGCGGCGGATCAGTCGCATGTTCTCGCTGAGCACGAAGGCCAGATCGACGATTGCCCTCGGGCTGACCGCCGTTACGATCGAAACGCGCTTGGCCGATTCCATCACCATGGTCCGGGCCACGGTGTCGAGAGGAGCGAGCAGGTCGCGTTCGGCCAGCGCGATCAGGTCGGATCCGTCGATGATCTCGCCCATGTGGGAGGTCAGCGCACGCCGGCCATGGGCCGTTTCGGGTTTCGACGCATAGAGCGAGACGAGTTCCTTGAGCACCGCCTTGGCGCGGCGCGGATCGTCGCGGCGATTGGCTTCGGAGGCGTCCTCGCGCAGCCTTGCGATGGCCCGGAGCCTGAAGATGCCCAGCAGCTCGCGCAGGGTCAGCGCCACGGCCGCCAGTACCGCCAGGGCGGCGAGCCCGGCGGCGACATAGCCCAGCCAGGTGTTGCGCTCGAACAGGTCGCGGATCAGCTGGTCGACCGCAAGGCCGATTGCCAGCGATGCGATGCCGCCCAGCGCCGCCAGCAGCATGCCTCCCCAGGAAAAGCCCTTTCGGCGCGCGGGCGGCGGGGGAGGCGTCAGTTCGGCGACGAGCCCGTTCGCCGCCTCGTCGGGCACGGGTTCCAGCAGCGGCAGATCGTGGATGGCGCGCGGCTCCGGCCGCTTCCTGGCGCTCTTGCGGGGCTGCGGCGTCTCATCGCCGGACTGGGCAAGCGCATCCAGGCGTATTGCCCTCGGCGTGCGGTCCCTTTCATGATCGGACATGGTTCGACCTCATGCGAGCTTGTCGGCAAACAGGAATTGCAACGCCCGGTCGAGCCGGATATGCGGCAGCGAAAGCGTGAGCCCTTCGGCGGTGCGTTCCAGCCTGGGCGGCCGGAACCGGACAAATCGCAGGGCGCTGGCCTGCGACGCGCCGCTCAGCGCCGCTTCGGGGTGGGATGGCAAGTCGCCCGGGAAAATGGCGGTCTCGGTCTCGCCGTCGAACACGTCCTTGCCGATCCGCTCGCCCGCCAGCGGCGTTCCCACGATCACCGGCAGTTCCTCGCCCTTCTCGCGGATCAGCGCTTCGCGCGTCGCACGCACGGCGGCGATCGCCATCACCTCGACCTTCGCCCCGGCAAAGCGCGCCCTTGCGATGGCGTTGTCGACGAGGCGCGCAAGAATGGCCTCCAGCCGGTCGTGATTGCCGTGATGCAGGTGGTCGGCCTTGGTGGCAGCGAAGAGGATCCGGTCGATCCGCCGGCCGGTGAGCGGCGCCAGCAGTCCCGCGCGCCCGGGACGGAAGCATTCCAGGATGTCGGTGAGCGCACTTTCCAGATCGGCCACCGCCGCGGGTCCGGCATTCAACGCCTGCAGCGCGTCGACCAGCACGATCTGGCGGTCGAGCCGGGCGAAATGCTCGCGAAAGAACGGGCGCACCACCACGTCCTTGTAGGCTTCGTAGCGATCCGACATCATCCGCACGAGGCTGTCCCGCGACGGGGTGACGTCTGCCGGCAGGTCGAGCGGGGAAAATGTCAGCGCCGGCGACCCCTCCAAATCTCCCGGCATCAGGAATCGCCCCGGCGGCAGGGCGGAGAGCGCGTTCTCGTCCCGCCGGCAGGCGGCGAGATAGGCCGTGAAGGACTGGGCCAGCGCCCGCGCCGCGCCTTCGTCCGCCGGCGCGAGCGGATCGTGGGCCGAGAGCGCCTGGCGCCATTGGAGGGCGAGGTCGGCGCGATTGGGCAGGGCGGCGAGCGCCAGCGCCTGCGCGCTCCATTGCGCGAAATCCATGCCGAGCAGGGGAAGGTCGAGCAGCCATTCGCCCGGATAGTCGACAATGTCGATGTTCAGCGTGCCCGCCCCGAAGGTGCGGTTCCAGGCGCTGGCCGATTCATAGCGCACCGTCAGCCGCAATTCGGAAATCGCCCGGGTCGAATTCGGCCATTGGCGATCCTCCACGAGGGTGCGCACATGGTCTTCATACTGGAAGCGCGGTACATCCATCGAGGGTTGCGGGCGCAATCCGGCTGAGGCGATGCGCCCGGAAGCGTGGGCCTCGAAGAGGGGCAGGCGGCCGCCGCGCACCATGTTGTGAACCAGCGCGGTGATGAACACGGTCTTGCCCGATCTGGAAAGGCCGGTCACGCCGAAGCGCACCGTCGGCGAGACCAGACCGCCGGCAAGGTCGGCGAGATTGTCCAGCGCGATGCGCGCGTCGTCGGAAATGCGGGTCAGTCGGGACAAATTGGCGCCATGGATTGCGGGTTCGTCGGGGCGGACAGTTGCAGCGGATATGGGCGCGCGGGTGGCGCTTGTCAAAAGCCGCGAAAATTCGCCGACGCGCTACAGGTCCCGCGGCGCCAGAAACGCCACCAGACGGCCTGCGCCAGGCGCGATCCCGGACCATTGGTCGGCCTGAAACTCGATCGCCGCCAGACAACCGGTCGGAAACTTGCCGCGCATCGCCTCGAGCACTTCAGGGTCCCCGTCATGCGCAGCTTCCTCCGCCAACATGGCGCACATCGGATTGTGCCCGATGACGAGGCGAGGCTCGTCGCCCGTCTGTGCGCGCAGCAGCGCCCAGTAGTCTTCCGCATTTCCCGAATAGAGCGCATCCTCGTAGTCGACGACCGGTGGCGACTTGTATGCGCTCATCACCCCATGCAGGGTCATGCGGGTGCGCACGGCCGGCGAGCAAAGGACATGGGGCGCAAGCAGGTCGCGACTGCGCATGGCGCGTGCGATGGATGGCAGATCGTCGGTTCCGCGCTCGTTCAGGCCGCGATCGAAGTCGCGCATGCCCGGACTGGCCCAGGACGATTTCGCGTGCCTCAGTATGTAGAGTCGAACCATCCGCCGTCCCGCCCATTGCGCGAGCCACAGAACTATCGCGTCAGGGCTCCCCGGACAACGCAAAACCGCGCTTCGCAGCCGCCGGCGCTCGGCCCCGCAAGGCGCGGCGAATGCGATTTGTCGCGTGCTTTCTGCGCAACACCTTGTTTCTCCTGCAAAAGATCAGGCAGCGCGAAGGGGCTGCGCTCGGTATTTGCGTCTTGAGAGTTTTACAATCCGACGCTATAAGGCCGGCACTTTCAATGGCAGATCGGGAACACGCGAATGTCGGATACGCTTGAGAAAGAGTACGCGCCGAGTGAAGACGAGCCGTTCATGAACGATCGCCAGAAGGAATATTTCCGGCGCAAGCTCGTCGGCTGGAAAGCCGACATACTGCGCGAATCGCGCGGTACCCTCGATTCCCTTCAGGACCAGAGCGACAAACTGCCGGACATGGCGGATCGCGCCTCTTCGGAGACCGATCGCTCAATCGAGCTTCGCGCCCGGGACCGTCAGCGCAAGCTCATATCGAAGATCGACTCGGCCCTGCGTCGGATCGAGGACGGAAGCTACGGATACTGCGAGGAAACGGGTGAGCCGATCAGCCTGAAGCGGCTGGATGCCCGCCCGATCGCGACCCTGTCGATCGAGGCGCAGGAGCGCCACGAGCGCCGCGAAAAGGTCTATCGCGACGACTGACGCCGATCGAACGATCGACCATGTTCGATCCCGGTTGTGGCGAGCTCGAAATTCCGCCCGCCACGCCAAACCGATGATTTGTCACTCTTCTTGAACTTCGGGCTCCCGCCCGCAGACGCCTGCTTCCATGCGCTGGTTGCCTGAGCAGCCCGCGTTGCATCAAGCCCGGCCGGGCCATTCGCCTGCCTGTGCGCCGATGGATCGCCTTACGCCTTGGTAAGGTCGTCCAGCAGCTTCTGCATTTCATCCTCGATCTGGTCGCGCTTGTTTGCGCCGCTGCGGGGCGCCGGTTCCGGCGCAACGATGTCGTCGAGCGTGACCTCGAGCTGCCACGCTTCCTCGCGGGCGGGCGCGCCGCCCCCACCGAGCTGCACGCGCATCAGGTTGGGCGGCCCCTCCTCGGGGTCGCGCGTGCCCGCGCCGTAGCCGATCGAGGCGGTCGTGAAGTCGGCCGGCTCGCCGTGCTCGTCGGCCCAGGTGGCGAGGAGCGCCGCGGCCGTCGGGGTCAGCCGCTCCCCCCCGCCGCCGAGGCGATGGGGCAACCCGCGCAGGAGCTCCGCCGTC
>JAUIBM010000216.1 GCA_030428345.1 Alphaproteobacteria bacterium
TCCTCCATGGTCGTCTCTTTGGCTGCCGCGTCCGCCATCAGATGCTCCTCGATCGTGGTGCCCCGCCATCGCCGTCAAAGGCGCACCGAATCGAAACGAGGATAATGCATTGGCGGGAAAAACGATAAGCGGTTGCAGCCGTTTCGGCCCTCACGGCGGTGTTTTATGCGGTTTTTCGCAATGGCGGGCGCGTCGCGCGCGCCGCGCAGCCAGTCGAGCCCACCAATGTCGCACGGTCGAGGAAATAAACCTGGCCCGAACCGCTGAAACGCGGCCGCCGCGAATCAATCGCGGCGGAAGATGGATAGCGGTATTTCGCGCAATCTATTCGATCGGCGGCAGACCGGTTCGCGTGTCGTAGCGGCGCGGAGCGCGGGTCGGCATCGGGCCGATGGCGGGCAACGCCATGGCCAGCGTCAGCGGGGCCGTTGCCTGGCCGCCCCCCTGCCCGCTCGGCGCAGCCCGTACGAACTCGGAGGTGCTTGCCGCCACGACGACAGGCGCCGAAGTCGCGGCGGAAGTCGATTGCGCCGTTGCGCCGGTCAACATCTTGTCGACTTTCGCCACCACGTCGCCGCTGCCCGCGGCGTCAGGCGCATAGGCCTGCATCACGGTGGCGTCGGACGGGCCGAGCTTCTGCTTGACCGCAGCGAGCATGGCGGTGTGAATTTTCTTGGAATTGTCCATGGAGACATGGATCTCGCCCCAGACATACTGGTTGCGGATCTTGCCCGCGAACCCCTTGCCGGCGGCGAGCTGACCATAGACCGGGAAGGCGTGGTAGAAATTCTCTGCCACTTCCACATTGGAGGGCGCGAGCGCGCCGGGGCCGGGAATGTCGATCAGGCCCATATAGGCGACGCGGATGCCGCTGCCCTTCAGCTTTGCGGCAAGGCTGATGGAGGCCAGCGCGCCCATCGAATGGCCCATGATCGCGACCGACTCGGGACGCCTGCGCATGATGTCGCGATAGGCGAATTCCATCGATTCCCAGCGATAGACCGTGGCGTGAACGCCGATCTTCTCGAACTCTTCACCCAGGCGGTCCATGCCGTCGGAGAAGGTGAGCGCCTTCGCGATGAATGAGAAATCTCCGGCGCCGCGGAAGATATAGGCCTCCATGGCTTTTGCCGAGGCCGGCGTGAAGACAGACAGCATGAACGCCATCATCGGCGCGGCAATAGCGAGAGCAACCCGGTACAAACGACCCTCCATGGTCCGGCTGTGCGAAGGGGAACGACATCGATCGATCCGCCGCCGGCGCTTTTCATCGAAGAAGAGGGCCAAATCGTGACCCTCGCGAACGATGCCAATATTGGGAGTATGGTTGATACCGGATTAATGAAGCGTTGAAAAATTGAGGCAAGATCGGGGCCGCATGCAATCCGGCCCCGAAAGCATTGTATTTGCGCGATTAACCGGAGACGTTTCTTTCAGCTTCCACAGCGGAAATCGCCTTGCCGAGGGCCTTGTCGCGCTTATAGACGTCCGAAAAATATTCCACGGTGCCGTCGTCCTTGGGCCAGGCGGTGAAATAGGCGACATAAACGGGGAACTGATGCGCCAGTTCGTCCTGGCCATGTCCCTTGGCGAGCATCTCCTCGACATGCTTGACGCTGGTGCCGAGCACCGCCGCCGCCATCTGGCGCGGTTCAGCCAGCCGCACGCAACCATGGCTGTAGGCGCGCTGATCGCGCGAGAAGAGGCTCTTTGCCGGCGTGTCGTGCATGTAGATGGCGTGCTTGTTGGGGAACAGGATCTTCAGCTCGCCCAGAGCGTTCGCTTCGCCCGGCGACTGGCGCACGTCATAGGGCGGGTTGGAGCCGACCGACCACCAGTCGATCGCCGAGGAGGCGATCTGGCGACCCTTCGCGTCCGTCACCTCATAGCCGCGCTCGTCCAGATAGGCCGGGTTCTCACGCAGCTTCGGCAGGTATTCGTTGACGAGGATCGACTTGGGCACGCCCCAATACGGATTGTATTCCACCGTTTCGATCGTGTCGTAGAAGAAGCTTGTCTGGTGCGCGGTCGTTCCCACGACGACGCGCATATCGAGCTTGGTCCTGTCATTCTCGATATAGCGGGCGCGATAGGCGGGCTGGTTGATGAAGACCCGGCGGCTGCCCAGATCGCGCGGATGCCAGCGAAGCCGCTCCAGCGCCAGCACGATGCGCTCCCGCTTGGTCTCCACTCCCAGATCCGAAAGCTTGGCGATTGTATTGCGTCCGACAATGCCGTCGGCGCCAAGGCCGTTCTCCTTCTGGAACGCCTTGACCAGATCCACCACTTCGGGCGTGAAGCTCGTCTGCGGCGGCGCGTCAGCCGCCAGAAGCGCGGCAAACTGCGCCTTGAGCTCGCTCGATCCGCGCTTGGCGATTGCGGCGATCACATTGGGCACTTGCGGGTCGGTCTGATCCGGCTTGATCAGGGTGCCTTCGGGAATGACGATCGCCTGGTCGCGCTGGCCTTCCAGGCGTCCCAGCTCCGCGACCAGCGCCTTGAATGGCGCATTGTCCGGCTGAAACGCCACCAGCGCCTCGGCGGGATCATTTCCAGCAAGCTTTTCCAGAACGTCGGCGGCGGTCAGCTTCTTGGCCGGAAAATCGTGATAGCCGGACAACTTGTTCGGATCGACGCGCCCAAGGGCGGCGTCGAGGCCGTAGCGGATCGCCCGGGCGCTCATCGCGATCTCGAAACGGGCGGCGGCGTCCAGACGGGCGGGCGAGTTGTCCGCGGCATCCGCCGCTTCGGGCAGGGCGACGGAATAATCGGCCGTGTCCAGGCCATATCGGTCGGCGCTGACGAGCACCTCATGCACCGCGCGAGCGGCAGCATTGGGCTGCAGGTCGTCGTCGAGCCAGATCAGTTCCTGTTTGTCGCCATAGAACTTGGCGATCGCCTTGCCGATTTCCGGTTCGGCGACCAGCGCGAGATCGGCAAAGCGCGAGGCGACGCGCTGATAAGCCAGGTGACGCGACTGCGGGGTGGAAACGGCAGCGGCCGGCTCCGCAACGGGCTCTGCCGGCGTGCTGACGGCGACGACAGGCGCGGCGTCCGTCGGGGCGGTCTGCGGCGCTTCGGCGACGGGTGTCGATGCGGCGGGCGCCGGGTCAGCCGCAACGGCTGCGGTCTCTTTCGGGGTTTCCGCGATCGCCGGCAATTCCGACGCAATCACCGCCGAATCGGCCGACGCGCCGGACTGAGGAGCGCCCTGCCCGCCAATGGCCGGAAGCTCCGCCGAAACGACTTCGGAACTCGACGAGGGCTGGTCGCTCGCGGGCTGCGCGGATGCAACGGCCGGCGTATCGCCCGTTTCCGTCTCGGCGACCGATGCCGCGGGCGCGGCACCCCCGCTGGCGAGGGCGGTGCCGGCGACCATCTGGTCGGAAACTTCCTGCGACGTGGATTCGGCGGCATTGGCGGCCGTATCGCCGGCAGGATTGACGGGCGGCAGATCGGAAGCGGTTACCGCGTCAGGCGACGCAACAGCGGGCGGCAGGTCGGAGGCGGTTACCGCCGGAGAGGCAGTCTCGCCAGACGGCGCCGCATTTGCGGCGGCGGCCGGAGCCACCGCCTCGGCCGGCTTGGGCGCTTCCGCGGACGCTACGGGCGCGACTTCAGCGGCTGGCGCCGGGGCCGCGGCGGTTTCAGCCGCCGGCTGCGCCACAGCGCCGGTAACGCTGTTGTCGGCAGGCTCTGGCAGGGTTGTCGCAAGCGAGGCCAGATCGATGGGCGCAAGCGGGCGCGCCTTGTAGGTGTAATATTGCGGCGCGCTGATCTTCTGGATGGGAACGGCGTCGACGGGCGGCTGGGGATTGTAGGCGCGCTGGCGGCGCAGCCTTTCCTGGATCAGACCGGGGAACATCGCCTCGAAGATGTTCTGCGGGCGGGCCTGCGCGGCGTAGTCCGGCCGGCCTTGCGGATAATTCTGCGCGCCCGCCAGGCCGGTGGAACAAAACAGTCCCAGGCTCGCTGCGATAACCGCGACGGAAGCCGCATGTCTTTTTCCCTTGCCCGCGATCGTTCTGCTCATTCAAGCTCTCCTTCGTCAACATGCCCCGTTTACGGCGGTTCGCCCCCCCGTTCAACGCCGTGACGCATTCATTTCGATCACAAATTTGAAAGACTTCATTAACCCGCGAAGAAATGTTCGCGCTACGTCATCTTTGCAACATTCCCGCACCGGCGGGCCGAATTCGCGGCAAAGCTTGTCGCATTTGATGCCGACGCGCCGCACGCGGCGGGCGAATAGTGCACGCGCCGGAACGAGTCCGGCGCCGCGTCCCAACCCCTTTCTGGTAAGAGCCGCAATCTGCCGCGCATTTGGACAACCCCTCACTATCGAGGCGATCGAACTGGCCTCTCCCGGCCCGGGTGAGGTGTCGATACGCATGAAGGCGTGCGCCATCTGCCATTCCGACATTTCGTTCATGCGGGGCGAATGGGGCGGCGCGCTGCCCGCCGTCTATGGCCATGAGGCGTCCGGGGTCGTGGAGGCGGTTGGCGAGGGCGTCCAGGCGTTCAAGCCGGGAGACCGGGTTGTCGCCACCCTCATCCGCTCCTGCGGAACCTGCCATTATTGCAGCCAGGGCAGCCTCGTCATGTGCGAGGAAGTGTTCGACCTCGACAAGTCCGATCCGATCCGCGCGCCTTCTGGCGAGAGCCTGCATCAGGCGATGCGCACCGGCGCATTCGCCGAGAAGATCCTGGTGCATGACAGCCAGATCGTGGCGATTCCCGACGACATGCCGTTTGACGAAGCCAGCCTGCTCGCCTGCGGCGTCATCACCGGCTATGGCGCGGCGGTGAACACCGCGAAGGTAAAGCCCGGCCAGGCGGTGATCGTGATCGGCTGCGGCGGCGTCGGACTCAATGTCGTCCAGGGCGCGGCGATTTCCGGCGCGCATCCGATCATCGCCATGGATCTGGCGCCCGGCAAGATCGCCGCCGCCAAGGGCTTCGGTGCCACGCACGGGGTCGACCCGACAGCAGCCGACGCCGTCGAGACGATCAAGGCGCTGACGCATGGCCGCGGCGCCGACGTGGTTTTCGTGGCCGTGGGCGCCAAGGCCGCCATCGACGGCGCGTTCGACTACATCACCCGCAACGGAACCGTCGTGATCGTCGGCATGCCGGCCAGCGGCGTTCTTGCAAGCTATGATCCGTCGACCGTCGCAGCCTGGAACCAGAAAATACTTGGCTCAAAGATGGGCGAGAGCGTCATCGCACGCGACATTCCCGCCCTGATCGAAGCCTGGCAGGACGGGCGTCTGAAGCTGGCGGAGCTGATTTCGGGGCGCTATCCGCTTGACCGGATAAACGAGGCTGTCGAAGCTGTGATGTCGGGCAGCGCGCTGCGAAACGTCATCGTGTTCGACGACTGAGCGGCGGACCAGGCGGCCGCAGGGCCCCAGACCCCAGATCCCCGGAGGAGGAATTCCGATGCACATCCAGGATGTCCGCACCTTTGTGGTCGCCAATCCGCCCCCCCAGATCGGCGGGCGCTATTTCATCTTCGTCAAGCTGACGACCAATACCGGGGTCGTCGGTTATGGCGAGGCCTATAACGCCAGCTTCGGCCCGCTCGTCACCGCGCAAATGATCGAGGACGTCGCCGCGCGCTATCTGGTGGGCCGCGACCCGCACGACATCGAGACGTTCTTCCGACTGTGCTATTCCAGCGGCTTCACCCAGCGCCCGGACGTCTCGATGATGGGGTGCTATTCCGCGCTGGAAATGGCCTGCTGGGACATCATCGGCAAGGAGGCGGGCAGGCCCGTCTGCAAGCTGATCGGCGGTAAGGTGCATGAGCGCCTGCGCACCTACACCTATCTCTATCCCAAATCTGGCAGCGTCTACCCCGGCGAGACGGACGAGCAGCGCAATGTCT
>JAUIBM010000217.1 GCA_030428345.1 Alphaproteobacteria bacterium
GGTCTTCGGCATGCCGTCGATCATGGCGGTGGATCGTTCGGCCTTTTCCGAAGCCGCGCCCATGCCGCGCTGGAAGCAGCCGGAAAAGCTGATCCTCTCGACCGCGATCAATGGCGCCTTCTTCACCAAGAAGGAGAATCCGAACCAGCCGATCTCGCCGGAGGAAATCATCCGCTCGGCCGAGGAGTGCATCGCCGCCGGCGCGCAGATCATTCATGTCCATGCCCGCGACGAACGCGGCTACAACGTGCTCGACACGGGCCTGTTCAGGGAGGTGCTGACCCATATCCGCCGCGCCCACAACCATGTGGCGCTGGACGCCTGTCTGGTTGCGGTCGACGGCGAGGAGGAGCGCATGATGGGCGAGATGATGTCGCTCGGCCTGATGGAAGGCGTTCCCGTCAACACCACCGCGCTGATCCTCGGCGACAATCACTTCGTCAAGTCGCCCGCCGCCATCATCGAGAAGACCCGCCGCGCCATGGAGGCCGGCCTGACCCCGCAACTGGCGGTCTATTCCGACGCCGACATCGACAATGCCCGCCGCTATCTGATCGACAGCGGCCTGGTGCAAGGGCCGCTGACCTGGCTTGTCCTGCCCGGACTGCCCGGCTGCAGCCCGATGTACAGCCCCGAGACCATGATCGACGGCTTCATGCGCATGGTGCGCCTGATCCGGCATGTCGACCCGGAAGCGACGATCATCGCCTGCACCGGCGGCCGCACCAGCAGCTATCTGGCGACGCTGGCGATCCTGCTCGGCGTGCATGTGCGGGTCGGCATGGAGGATACGGTCTGGAAATGGCCGCATCGCGACGATCTGATCGCCAGCAATGTCGAGATTTTCCGCCAGATCAGCGGCGTCGCCGCCGCGCTCGGACGCGACCTGATGAGCGGCGATGAATACCGCGAGCGAATGACGCTTTCCGCGTAAGCCGGCCAAGCGGTTCGTCTTCAGCGTGCACCCCGTGCTAGCCTTGCAGCGAAGCGAGTCGGTATAAGGTACAGGGGGCGTTGGCGTATGGAAACACAGAGAGTGACAAAGACCAGGACGCCCGGGCGGGCGCGCCGGTTTCGCGTGTCGGTTATGTGGAAGGCGCTGCGCCGAAGAATTATCGAGGCGGCCACGCGCGACAAGATAGACAAGTCGCACAGCCACCGCATGCAGCTCAATCACACGCGCAATGCGAAATGCGAGTTCGCCCGGCTTTGCGACCTGTATGGCACCGACAAGGGCGAGCTTGAACGGGAGGGGCAGCCCTACGCCTCGCAGGCGCATTCCTACAACGATCTATACACCCTGCTGTTTCGCCAGAAGCGCGAGGCCATTTCGCTGGTGGTGGAGTGCGGCCTGGGATCCAACAATCCCAAGGTGCCCTTCAATATGGGCGTCAACGGCAAGCCTGGCGCCAGCCTTCGGGTCTGGCGCGATTATTTTCCGCGCGCAAGGATCGTCGGCGTGGATATCGATCCGGGCATCCTGTTCAGCGAGGAGCGCATCGACACCTATCAGTGCGACCAGACCTCGGCCGCCAGCATTTCGGACTTTGCCGAAAAGGCCGGCATTGGGCCGCGAAGCGTCGACATCATCGTCGACGACGGCTTTCACAAATTCGAAGCCGGCCGCAGCTTCTTCGAGGGCATGATCGACTATCTCGCCGATGACGGCGTCTATATCGTCGAGGATATCCAGCAGCCGGACCGGGTGCGATACCAGCGCCATTTTGCGGCGCTCGGCGAACAATATGTGTTCACGCTCGCCGATCTGCACCGCCCCGGCTGCAAGCTTGGAGACAATTCGGTGGCGATCATCTGGCGCAATCTCTGACAGATTGGTGACACGCCGCAGAACGGGCAATCGCGCCGAAATGCCGGGTCGCACGGTGTTTGGACTGGACAAATCGCAGCTTTCCGGTCCCCTTCTGCGCAGGGAGACCCCATCAAATGATCCGATTCGCGCCGGGCGCGGTCCATGAAGCTTAAGCGTCCTGCCTTGAAAGGCCCGTTGGCCATCCCCGCTTTCCGGGCGATCTGGCTGGGATTTGCCTTGTCCAGCTTTGGCGGCACGGTTCAGGCGGTTGGCGCCGCCTGGCTGATGACCTCCATTGCCGGATCGGCCGACTGGGTCGCCCTGGTCCAGGCCTCGACAACATTGCCGATCATGCTGTTCTCGATCTTCGCCGGCGCGCTCGCCGACAATTTCGACAGAAGGCAGATCATGCTGGTTGCCCAGACCTTCATGTTCCTCGCCTCGCTCCTGCTCGTTGCGCTCACCCAGTGGGGTGCGATGACCCCGATGCTGCTGCTCGGCTTCACCTTCCTCATCGGCTGCGGCACGGCGCTCAACAATCCGGCCTGGCAGGCCTCGATCGGCGATGTGGTGCCGCGCAACCAGGTGCCCGCCGCGGTTTCGCTCAACTCGGTGGCGTTCAACATCTCGCGCAGCGTCGGTCCGGCGCTTGGCGGCCTGGTGGTCGCCGCGGCCGGCGCCGTCACGGCCTTCGCCATCAACGCGGTCAGCTATGTCGCGCTTATCGCCGCGCTGCTGCGCGCCGGTCCGCGAAAGGCGGCCGATCCCTTGCCGCGCGAGAGCCTGGGGCCCGCCGTCGCCACGGGCCTGCGCTATGTCTTCATGTCACCGAACATCGAGATCATTCTGCTCCGCGCCTTCCTGTTCGGCTTTGCCGGCGTGTCGCTGCAGGCATTGCTGCCGGTGATCGCGCGCGATGCGCTGCAGGGTGGGCCGCTGGTCTTCGGCGCGCTGCTCGGGGCGTTCGGCTTCGGCGCCGTGATCGGCGGCGTGTTCGGCCGCCATGTGCGCGAACGCCTGAGCGGGGAATGGTATCTGCGCGTCTTCATCCTCACCTTCGCCGCCGTGCTGGCCGCCATTTCGCTGCTGCACAGCCTGCCGCTGGCGCTGATCGCCATGCCTTTTGCGGGCGCGAGCTGGCTGCTCACACTGTCCTTTCTCAACATTTCCGTGCAGCTCGCCACGCCGCGCTGGGTGGTTGGCCGGGCGCTGGCGGCCTATCAGACGGCGGCATTCGGTGGCATGGCGCTCGGCAGCTGGGTCTGGGGCGTTGTCGCCGAGAACTGGGGCATCGACACGGCGCTGCAATTCGCCGCGCTCGCCATGCTCGTCGGCGCGGCGACCGGCCTGCGCTTCGCCATGCCGTCGCTGTCGCACACCAATCTCGATCCGGTAAACCGGTTCCAGGAGCCGCCCCTGCAAATCGATCTGCAGCAGCGCAGCGGCCCGATCGTCATTTCCGTGGAATATACGATTCCCGCCGCCAACCTGTCCCGGTTCCTGCGCGCCATGGCCGAGCGGCGACGGGTGCGCCGGCGCAATGGCGCGGTCGAGTGGACTCTGATGCGCGATCTGGAGAATGCCGATCTCTGGGTGGAGACCTATCACGTCGCCAACTGGACCGAATATCTGCGCCACCACCGCCGCACCACCCATGTCGACGCCGAGGTGACGGATATCATCCTGGCCCTGCATGCCGGGCCGGACCGGCCGAAGGTCCGCCGCATGCTGGTGCGCCCGCCCCGACCGGGCGACGCCTCGCCCGCCGCGCAGGATCCGACGCAGTTCGGCTGATCGTCAGAGCGCCTCCACCCAACGCTCCGTCAGCATGACCCGGCATTGGGTGGATACATCCTAGCACTCGGGGATGTTCACCGGCACATTGACCGCCAATCCGCCCTCGCTGGTCTCCTTGTAGCGCGAGTTCATGTCGCGCCCGGTCTGGCGCATGGTTTCGATTGCCGCGTCCAGCGGCACGAAATGGCTGCCGTCGCCCTTCAAGGCCAGCGAGGCGGCCGTCACCGCCTTGACCGCGCCCAGCGCGTTGCGCTCGATGCACGGCACCTGCACCAGGCCGGCGACCGGGTCGCAAGTCATGCCCAGGTGATGTTCGAGTGCGATTTCGGCCGCGTTCTCGATCTGGGCCGGCGTGCCTCCCATCACGGCGGCAAGGCCCGCCGCCGCCATGGCCGAGGCCGAGCCGACCTCGCCTTGGCAGCCGACCTCGGCCCCCGAGATCGAGGCATTGTGCTTGATGATGCCGCCGATCGCCGCGGAGGTAAGCAGGAAGTCGCGAATGCCGTTCTCGTCCGCGTCCTCGTGGAAATGGACGTAGTAGCGCAGCACCGCCGGCACCACGCCTGCCGCGCCATTGGTCGGCGCGGTGACGATCCGCCCGCCGGCGGCGTTTTCCTCGTTCACCGCCATGGCGTAGACCGCGAGCCAGTCATTGGCGAGCAGGGGATTGCGCCGGTTCTGCTTCCACTCTTCCTGCAATTTGTCGTGCACGGCGCGGGCGCGGCGCTTCACATCGAGCCCACCCGGAAGCGTGCCTTCGCGCTCGATCCCGCGCTCGATCGAGCCCAGCATCGCCGACCAGACGGCGTCGAGCCGCCTGTCGATTTCGTCCTGGGAAAGGTAAGTGGCTTCGTTCGCGCGCTTCATCTGCGCGATGGAGAGCCCGGAGCGCGCGGCCATGGTCAGCATTTGCGCCGAGGTCGCGAAGGGGTAGGGCACCGATTTCTGCGCCGCCGGCTTGTTGCGCTGCTTCATGGCGCCAAGTTCGGCCTCGTCGACCACGAAGCCGCCGCCGATGGAGTAGAAGATGCGCCGCAGCAACAGCCGGCCGTCCGCGGCGAAGGCGGAGAATTCCATGCCATTGGCGTGGCCGGCCAGCGGGCGCTTGCGGTCGAGCACCAGATCGGAGTTAGGGTCGAAGCGATATCCGGGATGCCCCTCCGGATTGACCCGACGCGTGCGCCTGACCTCTTCCACGATTGCTTCCATGCGGTCCGGATCGGCCTTTTCGGGCGTGATGCCGGAAAGCCCGAGCAATATCGCCCGGTCGCTGGCGTGGCCGATGCCGGTGAAAGCGAGCGAGCCGTGCAGCGAGGCGGCAAGATGGGCAACCTGGGCGCCGGAGGGGCGGGGCCAGTCGCCGTTCAGGATCTCGATCCAGCCGAGCGAAACGTAGACGTCCGGTCGTGCAGGATTGCGGTCGAGCGCCCGTCGATAGGCGATCTCCGCGCCTTCCAGCCGCCCCAGGGCCCGCAGGATCGGGCCGAAGGCAGGCGCTGTCCCGGCGGCGCCGGAGCCCACCAGCGCGACCTCGAACTGGAGCGTCGAGTGCAGGTCCGCCGGTTTGCTCGGGTCCGCGCTGATGTAGGGCAGCAGATAGTCCATCTGCAGGTCCTGCCCCTCCATCGGGCTGTAGGTTGCGTTCTGGACCTTGACCGCATTGGCTGCGCCCGAGGGCGTCGGATCAGTGCCGTAGGTGCTCTCCAGCTTGAAGAGCATGGCCGTCTTGCGCCACTTCATCACGGGCATGGATCAGCCCTCCTTCTTCGGTGCGGGTTTCGGGGCAGGTTTGGCGGGCGCGCGCTCCTGCACGGGCGCCTCGGTCTGCTTCAGCTTGCCTTTGGGGTCGCGGGTGTAGCTGCCACCCGATTGCGGTAGGTCGGTCATGTGTCGATCCTCAGATGGTCCATGATTTGGAACTCGATCACCCAGCTCATCAGGCCCGAGCTGCTGGGGGCAAAGCGGGATTGGCCGAGCATGAAGACGCCCACCTCGTCGGCGGGGGCCCAGCCGCACAGGGCGTCGATGATCTCGGTCAGCAGGCTGTCGATGCGGGCCAGCGCTGCGGCGCCCTGCCCGTCGACCGAGGCGAGGAACAGCACGACGCTCACGCCCTTGGTCACCTCTTGGCTGAAGGTGCCGGTCATCGCGCTGGCGCGCCCGCCGCGCATCGAGCTGGGCAGGACGTAGGCGTTGACCCCGCCCGAAGGCTGCGCGCCGCTGGCCATCAGCCGCCCGAAATCCGCCGCGGGGCGAACCCGCCCGGCAAGGTCCGTGACG
>JAUIBM010000218.1 GCA_030428345.1 Alphaproteobacteria bacterium
ATGCATGATGCAATTCCCGTCGCATGCGGCGGGCGAGTGTTGATTCGGGTCGCTGTCTTGGGCCCGGGGAGGGCGTATGCTTCTGGCCATCGAGCAGGGAAACACCAACACCCTGTTTGCCGTGCATGACGGAAATGAATGGGTCGCGCAGTGGCGCACCGCCACCGAGCCGAACCGCACCGCGGATGAATATGCGGTGTGGCTCTCCCAATTGCTGGTGATGAGCGGTCTCGGCCTGCAACTCGACCATCTGGACGCGTGCATCATCTCTAGCGTGGTGCCGCAATCGATCTTCAACCTGCGCAATTTGTCGCGGCGCTATCTTGACGCCGAGCCCTTCATCATCGGCGAGAATGTCGACCTGACGGTGGCGGTGCGCACCTCCAAGCCGGCCGAGGTGGGCGCGGACCGCATCGTCAATGCGGTCGGCGGCCATATCGCCTACAATGGCGCCTTGATCATCGTGGACAGCGGCACGGCGACGACGCTGGATGTGGTCGCAGCCGATGGCGGCTTCGAGGGCGGGGCGATCGCGCCTGGCATACACATGTCGGTGGAAGCCCTGCATGCGGCGGCGGCGAAACTGCCCCGCGTGGCGCTGCGCAATCCCGGGCGTGTCATCGGCCGCGATACGGTCAGCGCCATGCAGTCCGGTGTGTTCTGGGGCTATCTGTCGCTGATCGAGGGAATGATCGCTCGCATCAAGGCCGAGTGGGACGAACCGATGACCGTTATCGCCACAGGCGGCGTTGCGGCGCTGTTTCGCGATTCGACCAGCGTGATCGATCATTTCGATCCGGACCTGACCATTCGCGGACTGCTCGAGATCTACCGCATGAATCGCGATCAGCCGCGGTAGAATCAGGCCTTCAGGTGAAGGGTGACGAGCACGGCGGACTGTGCGCCGGGTTCGAAGTCGGCGGCGACGCGGAGCCAATTGCCGAAATGCGAGATCCGCGCGACGGCCAGGCCGTCCTTTTCGCCGGGCAGGGCGAACTCGCTGCCTTCGGCAATCCAGTGCATGCCGTCGGGTGAAATCTCCACGCGGGCGAGCGGCTGCTTTCCGACCGGCTGCTTGAGAGCGCGGACAAAGATCACGGCTTCGCGCGCCCAGCCGGCCTCATAGGGCTCGCTGGCGGCCTTGTCGGTCCAGTACTCGTTGCGGGCGAGGATGGCGGTAATGTTCTCCGGCAGCATCAGAAATCCCCCGAAACGCAGACGGAATCGACATAGAGGAAGGCCCGCTTGTCGGCGTCGGTTTCCGCGAAAAGGCAGAAATTGAGCATGCACCAGAGGTTCTTCATGGCGGGAATGCGGATGGATTCGAAGCCCGACACGTCGAAATGGCGATCATTGCACTGGAAGGCGAGCGCCTTCATCTGCTCGAGGTCGAAATCGAAGCGCAGATAGGTCCAGTTCACCTTGGTCGGGATCTCGTTGTAGCAAAGTCGCTGGTCGCCACCGGGCAGGTCCTCCCAATCCTCGGGCGAGAGATGGTAGTGGCTGAGAGTCTTGTCGGTGTCGCCGATCGGCTTGAATTTCGTCGTGCGGCGCTTGAACTGCCACTTCTGGAGATGTTCGCCGTCGAGCGCGTTGAGGAATCGCAGATGCGGCATGACCCGTTCGCCGCCTTCATCGCGATCGCCGGTCTGAAGGTCGAACAGGAAGCCGACCGAGCGCACATCGGTCTCACTCAGTTTCAGTTCGTTCGCCTCCGGCTTGAAGGTGAAATAGGTCTCGAAGCGGATGCGCCCGCGCTCGCGGAAGGTGTGGCGCTTGATCACCACATTCTGGGCTCCCTTGCGCGGTCGGGTCGCGACCTTCAGCGCATAGGACGAGCCCATGCCGCCATGCGATCCGGCATCCCAGTGGCCGAGCGTCGACAGCATGGCGCTGGTGTGCTGGGCATAGCCGGGCAACATGGTGTCGAGGTCGTCTTCATAGTTTCCAACGAGCTGCGACCAGCCGCAATGCCCGGTCGAGAACTCGTCGTGGCTGATGATGCGCGACAACGGATCGAAGCGACTCAGCCTGGGGTCGGCGCGCTGCAAGGCGATCCGCATCGCCTCGGCCAATGCCTTGTTCTCCCGGATCGTCATTGCGATTGTCCGCCTCCCTCGATCATGCGCAGCGCAGTCGCGCCACGGCGTCCCAGTCGATTTCGATGCCCAGTCCGGGACCGGTGGGGACGGGCAGCAAGCCGTCCTTCTGCCGGTCGGCTCCCGGCGCCGCCCCTGTGATGGCGGTCTTGAACGGGCTGGAATCGGTCTCGCACTCCATCGCCCGCAGATTGGGCATGGCGGCGGCCAGATGCACGCTGGCGGTCTCGCAAACGATGCCCGACATGCCGATATGTGGCGCATATTGCACATCATGGGCGGCAGCGAACTCGGCCATGCGCCGTGTCTCGGAAATGCCGCCGGCGCGCGCGACGTCCGGCTGCAGGTAGGACAAGGTGCGGTTGGAGACGAGCCGCATCGCCTGGTCGAGCGTGTAATTGCTCTCGCCGGCAGCAAGCGGGGTCGCGCAACGGCGATGCAGTTCCTCGTAGCCCGCCTCGTCTTCGGGGCGCAGCGGCTCCTCGAACCAGAAATAATTGTTGTCGGTCAAGGCGCGGCCCACTTCGACCGCTTCCTCCAGCGAGTAGGCCCAATTGGCGTCGACGCACAGTTCGATCGCCTCGCCCGCCCGCTTGCGCAGGCGTTCGATGCGTCGGCAGGCGTCCTTTACCGGATTGGCGACCTTGATCTTGATGCGCGGAAATCCCTTTTCAAGATAACGGTCGATCTCGCTGTCCATGAACTCGTCCGTGCCCCAGTTCACGGAGGCGGCGTAGACCGGGACATGGCTGCGCCCCATTCCGCCGAGCAGGCGGTGGATCGGCAGGCCGGCGACTTTTCCCAGGATATCCCAAAGCGCGATGTCGACGCCGGAAATCGCCTCGATCAGCACGCCGCCGGCGCGACCGGAAAGCGCGCGGCGCATCGACCGCCACAAAGCGGCGATGTCTGTCGGATTCTGACCGACCAGGCGAGGCTTGAGCGATGTCTCAATCAGTTCGGCATAGGCCTTGGGCGAGAAACGGGCGAGCGCTTCTCCCACGCCGACAATGCCGGCATCGGTGCGAACCTCGACCAGAACGATCGAAACCTCGGTGTATTTTCCCCAGGAGGTAACGGTCGGCCGGGGCAGGGTCTGGCTCAGCGGATGGGCGATCACATCCACGATGCGGATGTCCGAACTTGCATACTCGCTCAAATCTGTTCCCCCCCAATTCGCCGCGTCGCGGGCCGTGGGGTGTTTCTAGCGCCCAACAAGACTGCTTGGCAACTGAAAAACTTAGTTGCTAAGTTGGTAGGCGTCATGGTACCGATTGCCCGAATGGGAGGGCGCATGGCCGACATGAGCGACAGGAAATCCGTTTTTTCAACCAAACTGGCGGCTCCCGCCCGGCTGGCCGATTCGGTTTCCGATGCGATTGCTGCGGCGCTTCTGGACGGGCGTATCTCCCCCGGCGAACCCCTGCCGCCCGAAGGCGAGATCGCCAGGGAGTTCGGCGTCAGCAAGCCGATCGCGCGCGAGGCGCTGCGCCAGTTGACCTCCGCCGGCCTCATCTCGACGCAGCAGGGCAAGGTCGCGCGCGCCAAGGCGATCAATGGCGAGCCGATGGAGCGGATCTACGGCTATGCGGTTCGCTCCAGCTTGGAGCGGCTGCGCGAGGCGAACGAGATGCGGCGCGTCATCGAGACCGGGATTGCCCGCCTGGCGGCCGAGCGCCGCAACAAGGCGGGGATCGCGGTCATGGAATGCGCGCTCGACGACATGCGGCGCTCGCTCAAGGAGCCGTCCGGCTTCACCGAGGCGGACATCCTGTTCCATCTGGGCATTGCGCTGGCCACCGGCAATACGATGATCCGGGTGCAGATGGAGGGCATGCGATCGGTCCAGCGAGAGGTTTCGGAACTGTTTTCGCGCCGCTCCAACCGGACCGATTCCGACTGGAACAACACCATCGATCGCCACAGGCGCATTTACGAGGCCATCGCCGCTGGAAATCCCGAACTCGCCGAGCAACGGGTCGTGGTGCATTTCGAGGCGGCGGACATCGCTTCTCTGGAAGTAGCCGACAAGCTGGCGAAGAGCGCGGATTCGGGGCGATGAGCGACCTGTTCTCGCTCGCCGGCCGCAAGGCGCTGGTCACCGGAGGCGGCTCGGGAATTGGCCGTGCGATCGCGCTGGGATTGGCGGCGCAGGGCGCGGACATTGCGATTCAGCACCTTGGAGATGCGGCTGGGGCCGAGACCGTCTGCGCGGAGATAAGGGCGGCCGGGCGCGCCGCATTCGTGCATGAATGCGATTTCCTGCAGTCCGGCGCGATCGAAGGGCTGGTGCAGGCGGCGGTGTATCAACTGGGCCGTCTGGATATCCTGGTCGCCAATGCGGCGATCGAGAGGCGCATGGACTGGCTTGAAGTCGATCGCGATCATCTGGCCGATCACATGACAGCGAATTTCGCCTCGCTGATCAGGCTTTGCCAATTGGCGACGCCGCCCATGGCCGAGCGCGGCTGGGGCAGGGTTGTCGCCATTGGCAGCGTGATGGCCAGCCGCCCGCGCGCCGAGACCATTGCATATGCGGCAATGAAATCGGCGCAGCGCACGGCCATCCGGGCCATGGCGCGCGAGGTGGCGCATCGCGGCGTCACCATGAATGTGATTTCGCCGGGCGCAATCGAGACCGAGCGCAGCGCGGGGCGATATGCCGATCCGGCGTTTCGCAGAGCGGTTGTCGCGAAGATTCCCGCCGGCCGGGCCGGCACTCCGCAGGACTGCGTCGGTCCGGTGGTGGCGTTGTGTTCCGACGCCGCCTCCTATGTGACCGGTGCGGATATACCCGTGGATGGCGGCTGGACCATTGGCGATCCGCCGGGCGCATTGCCGGGGGAGGCCGCGTGAACGGGAGCGGAGACATTGCGGTCCTGCACAATTGCGCCGACCTGGTGGGCGAAAGCCCGCTCTGGGATCCCGACCGCAGGGCGCTGTGGTGGGTCGATATTCAGGGCAAGGTGCTGCATCGGCTCGATCCATCGAGCGGGGAAAGCCGGAGCCGCGAACTGCCATTTCCGCCCGGCGCGCTGGCACTCGGCGAGGACGGCGCGATCGTGATCGCCGGCGGGACCGGCTGGCACCGCTTATGCCCGGACAAGGGAGAATTGTTCGAACTTGCTTCCATCGGCGATCGCTCGCCCGCCACGCGCATGAATGACGGGGTGGTCGATCCGCTCGGCCGCTTCTGGGTCGGAACCGTGCCGCTGAAGCCGTCACCGCAGCCGCTGGGCCAGCTCTTCCGCCTGCAGTCCGGCGCGGCGACCGCGATCATGGACGGGCTTCGCACGCAGAACGGGACCGCGATTTCGCCGGATGGGCGAACCTTCTACCTCGCCGACAGCCATCCCGAGGTCCGGGTAATCTGGGCCTTCGATCTCAATCCGGAATCGGGCGATCTCGCCAACCGGCGTGTCTTCCACCAGCCCGCAGCAGGGCGTCCGGACGGGGCGGCGATCGATGCGGAGGGCTGCTACTGGTTCGCGGCGATCGACGCCGGGCGCATCGTCCGACTCGATCCGCAGGGGCGCGAGATGATGCATGTGCCGCTTCCGGTGTCCCGGCCGACCAATCTGGCGTTCTGGGGGGCGGGGCTCTCCATGCTTTGCATCACCAGCATGCGTCCGGCGAAGGATGCTGGATCAAGCCGCGAACCGCTGGCCGGGGCGCTGCTTTCGTTCGACGCCGGCGTGCCGGGCCTGCCGCAGCCAAGATGCAAGATGCGTTCGGCCGCGCTGCATCCAGGAACGGACATTCTCGA
>JAUIBM010000219.1 GCA_030428345.1 Alphaproteobacteria bacterium
CAGTTCCTGGCGATGAGTTTCGAGATGCTGCGCGAGGGGCAGTCGAAGGTGATCGAGAACATGACCAACCCGATGTCTGCCATGCCCGGTTTCGACGCGATGCGCGCGCAACAGGAGGCCTTCCTGAGTGCCATGACCGGCGGGTTGGGCAACCAGTGGTCGGGGCCGTCCAAGGACGTTGACGACGACGAGGCATCGGAGGCCAATCTGGACGAGATCCGGGCGCTGTGCGACCGGATTTTCGTCATGTCCAGGGGGCGGGTCTCGCGGCCCTCGGCCCGCGGCGAACTGAGTATCCAGGAACTGGGCGCGCTGATGGCCGGGCAGGGTTTCGACGAGGAGAAGCGCTCCGATGCGGCTTGAACCGAAGAAATCGCCCTCGCTGGCCGGCACGATCCTCTATCCGCTGGGCGCGATCGTCGCCACGCTTGTTGTCACCTCGCTGCTGGTGCTGATCGCCGGCGCCTCGCCCTTCAACGTCTTCTACCTGGTCTTCAAGGGAGCGGCCGGCTCGCAATTCGCGATGATCGAGACGCTGACCCGCGCGACGCCGCTGATCTTTACCGGCCTTGCCATCGCGGTCGCGTTTCGCGCACGGCTGTGGAACATCGGCGCGGAGGCGCAGCTCTATATCGGCGCGGTGACGACCGTCGTGCTGGGCACCGGCGCGCTGCCGCTGCCCGCCCCGATCCTGGCGCCGATCCTAATCGCAGCCGCCATGCTCGCCGGCGCGCTGCTGCTGCTGGGCCCGGCCTTCCTGAAAATCCGCTTCGGCGTCGATGAGGTGGTGACGACCCTGCTGCTGAACTTCATCGTGCTGCTGTTCGTCTCCATGCTGCTGGAAGGGGTGCTGAAGGACCCGATGGGCCTTGGCTGGCCGCAATCCCAGCGCGTCATCGCCGATGCGCAATTGCCCCGGCTGATTGCCGGCAAGCGCCTGCATTACGGCTTCGTGCTGGCGCTGGCGGCGGCTGCGCTCACCTGGTTCATCGTCAAGAAATCCGTGCTCGGCTACGAGATGCGCGCCGTCGGCCACAACCCGCAGGCGGCGGGCTTTGCCGGCATTCCGGTGCGCGCGGTGCTGATCAAGACGGCGCTGCTCTCCGGCGGTCTCGCCGCGCTGGCCGGCTATTCGGAAGTCGCCGGCCTCAAGGGCAGCCTGACGCTCGATCTGTCTCCGGGCTTTGGCTATACCGGCATCGTCGTCGCCATGCTCGCCATGCTCAATCCGCTCGGCGTCGTCGCCTCGGCCATTTTCGTCGCCGGCATCTTCGTCGGCGCGGACGCCATGAGCCGGGCGACCGGCGTTCCCAGCTACATCGCGCAGGTCATGGTCGCCGTGGCGCTGCTGACCATGGTGACCGCGATCATGCTCTCGCGCTACCGGCTGAGGTGGAAATAGCGATGGAAGCCTTCGAAATCCTGCTCACCGCCTCGTTCTGGGTCGCCGCCATCCGCATCGCCTCGCCGCTGATCTTCGCCACCATGGGCGAACTGATCTGCGAGCGCGCCGGGGTTCTCAATCTCGGCATCGAGGGGATCATGACCGTTGGCGCATTCGCCGGCTGGTTCACCGTCTATGCCGGCGGCGATCTGTGGTTCGGCGTGCTGGTCGCCGCGCTCGCCGGCGGGTTGTTCGGCCTGCTGCACGGCTTTCTCACGGTGCCGCTCGGCCTGTCGCAGCACGTCACCGGCATCGGCATCACGCTGCTGGCCACCAGCATCACCTATTTTTCCTATCGCCTGCTGCTGCCCGAGGTTACCTCGCCGCCCAAGATCGAGCCGTTCCAGGCGCTGGCCATCCCGGTCCTTTCCGATATTCCGGTCATCGGCCCGGCATTGTTCAACCAGACGCCGCTCACCTATCTCGCCTTCGTGCTCGTCGCCCTCGTCGCCTGGATTTTCTATCGCACGCCGATCGGCCTTGCCCTGCGCGCGGTGGGCGAAAATCCATCCGCCGTCGAGGCGCAGGGTATCAGCGTCACGGCCATGCGCATGGGCGCGGTCGTCGTCGGGTCGGCGCTGATGGCGGTCGGCGGGGCGTTCCTTACCATGTCGGCCTTCAATTCCTTCTTCTTCGAGATGATCAACGGGCGCGGCTGGGTCTGCATCGCGCTCGTCGTCTTCGGCTCCTGGCGGCCGGGCAAGGCGCTGGCCGGCGCGATCCTGTTTGCCGCCTTCGACGCCTACCAGGTTCGCCTGCAGCAGGTCACGGGCGGCGTGGTGCCCTATCAGGTGTTCCTGATGATGCCCTATGTGCTGTCGATCCTGGCGCTGATCGCCGTCGCCCGCCGCGCCAGCTATCCCAAGGCGCTGATGATCCCCTATCAGAAGGGCGAGCGGTGAACGGGTCTGCGCCGACCGGGCGGTCTCAGGAGATCAGTTCCTCGACAAGCGCGACGAGCGGCCCGGTATCGCCCGAGAAACTCTCGATCATCGCCTCCAGCGTGCGATCCGGTTCCAGCTTGTCTGTGTCGAAGGGGAGCCCGGCATGGTCGGCAAGCATGGCGGCGAATGCCAGTTGGGTCCTTCCGTTTCCTTCTCGGAAAGGATGCACGGCGTTTAGTTCCGCAAGGAAATGACCAATACGCGAGGCGAATTCGGAAGTGGACAATTTCCTGAAAGTATCGGGGTCTCCCAGTTCAGCGAATGTTGCTTCGAGAAAGTGGGGAATATGTTCGGGATAGCAGAACCAGTTGCCGCCCTTGCCGATTCTGATTGTGCGTATCTTGCCCGCCCAGGCGTAGACATCCTGAAACAGATGGCGATGCAGCGAGAGATAGTGCTCTACATCGAGATTCCCTTTGGGAAATGGCTCGTCGGCACGGGTAAGAAAAAGCGCCAACTCGACCTCCTCAAGGATTGCCGCATCGCGCAGATCGAGCAGGTTGATGAGAACGTTGGTGCCGGGATAGCAGAGCGGGTCGTGTTCTGCGGCATAGACCAATGTCTATTTCCTGGAAGTTCGATTCCGGGCTTCCGCCCTGATCAGCAGGCGCGCCTCCTCGCCGGAAAGTCTTCCGCTGGCGCTCTCTACCAGGATGCGCCGCATGCGGTCAGAAAGCTTCATCCCCTCGACGGCGCTAATCCTTTCGCCCCGCGCGCTGTCGAGCAGGAAATGTCCTGTCTTGGCGGAACGTGAGGGGCGTGGAATGGGGTTTCTCATGAGAAGACATTAGCATGCGCGAAGATATGGCGAAACGGTCTGTACGACACGGACCCGCCTTCGATTTGCATTGAAGATGACCACAGCGGCGCTTGCGTCCGCCAAAACTGAGCAAAACGGATGACCTTCGACATTCTTCTCAAGAACGGCACGCTGCCCGATGGCGCCCGCGCCGACATCGCCATAGCCGGCGGCCGCATCGCTGCTGTCGATCCCCTGATCGATGCGGAGGCCGGCGAGACCATAGACATCTCGGGAAATCTGGTTTCCCCGCCTTTCGTCGATCCGCATTTCCACATGGATGCGACGCTCTCCTACGGCCTGCCGAGGATCAACGCATCCGGCACCCTGCTGGAGGGCATTGCCCTTTGGGGCGAGTTGAAGCCGCTGCTCACCGAGGAGGCCGTGGTGGAGCGGGCGCTCGCCTATTGCGACTGGGCCGCTTCCATGGGCCTTCTGGCGATCCGCAGCCATGTCGACACCAGTGACGAGCACGCCATGACAGGCGTGCGCGGCCTGCTGGCGGTTCGCGACAGGGTGAAGGACTACATCACCTTGCAGATCGTCGCCTTTCCCCAGGATGGCTGGCTCCGTTCGCCGACGGCGAGGGACTGCACCCTGCGTGCGCTGGACATGGGCGTCGACGTTGTCGGCGGCATCCCGCATTTCGAGCGCACCATGGCCGACGGGCGACGCTCCGTCACGGAATTGTGCGAGATCGCGGCTGAGCGCGGGCTGATGGTCGACATGCATTGCGACGAGACCGACGACCCTATGTCGAGGCATGTCGAGCAACTGGCCTATGAGACGCAGCGCCTGGGACTTCAGGGCAGGGTGGCCGGCTCGCACCTTACCTCGATGCATTCCATGGACAATTACTACGTCTCCAAACTGTTGCCGCTGATGGCCGAGGCGCAATTGGCCGCGATCCCCAATCCGCTGATCAACATCACCCTGCAGGGCCGCCACGACACCTATCCCAAGCGTCGCGGCCTGACCCGCGTTCCCGAAATGCTGAAGCACGGCATCCGCGTCGGCTTCGGTCAGGACTGCGTTCTCGATCCCTGGTACTCGCTCGGCACGGCCGACATGCTGGATGTCGCCTTCATGGGGCTGCACGTGGCCCAGATGACGAGCCCGGCCGACATGGCACGCTGCTTCGACATGGTGACGAGCGAAAGCGCCGCGATCCTGGGGCTGGAGGGGTATGGCCTCGCGCGGGGCTGCAAGGCCGATCTGGTGGTGCTTGACGCCGCAAATCCGGTTGAGGCGATCCGGCTTCGCGCCCGGCGGCTGTTCGTCGTCGCCGGGGGCCGGGTGATCGCCCGGGGCAGGGCCGATGTCAGCGCCCTTGACCTGCCCGATCGCCCGCGAGAGGTCGCCCGGCGCTTCAAGACGCCGTAGGGGCCGAAGTGCCGCGGAGACCCAGGCAAATTGCCAATCCGCCCGTGACCTTTGCGCCCAAACCTGCGATGTCTTGGCGCTCATGTCGCATTCGCGGATTCATCCCAGTCTCCGCGATCAACGGCCGATGGATTCCAAACGCGAAGTTTTGTTAACGAGAAGCTGATTAAATCGAACAAATCCGATCGATCATCGGGCCGGTCGTCATATTGTGCCCTCAGCGCAACGCCAAACCGCAAAGCGCCCGCAATCGGCGTCAGGGGCCGGCGTCCCGCACTGGCACATTGGCGCGACCCGCCTATTTGATGAATTCGGACCTGTGTAGTTGAATGGGCCTGAAGGCGACGCACTGCCGGGCGAAGTCCGCGTGAAAGTCCGACCGGCCGTAAGAGTATCGATGCCCCGAAAGACCTGCAAACACGATCGAGCGCCATGGAAGATTGCCGGGTCTTTTGACCCGGCGGCGCTGACGCGCGCCTCGCTCATATTATGTCCGGTCTGCATCGTCCTGGGCGGTCTTTCCGGCGCGCCGGCTATCGCCCTTTCGCAAACCGCAACGGATACGGTGGCCGCATCCGAAACGATCGGCGAGCCCATCGACTATTCCGTCGACTTCGAGATTTCGGGCGATAGCGATCTAGAGTCTGCGCTGAAGGAATCCTCGGTCCTCTGGCAGGAGCGCGATCGGCCGGCTTCGGGTTCCGGCGGCTTGCTGGCCAAGGCGCGGGGCGACTATCGCCGCCTGCTGGCGGCGCTTTATGCACAGGGCCGCTTCGGCGGCGTCATCCACATCACGATCAACGGCACGGAGGCGAGCGATCTGCCGCCGGTGACCACGATCGCTAAGCCCGCCAAGCTGGTCGTTTCCGTCGATCCGGGTCCTGCTTTCGTCTTTTCGCAGGCGCGGATCGTCAACGAGGCGCCTCCGCCGCAGGATCGGCACGACGAGGTCAAGTCGCCAGCCAGCGCCGGTTTCGCGCCCGGGGAACTTGCACGCTCGGGAGCGGTCTTGCAGGCGGAGAAGCTTGCCGTGGAGGCCTGGCGGCAGCAGGGACACGCCAAGGCCGAGGCCGCCGGTCGCGAGGTGATCGCCGATCACGCCTCCAACAGTGTGGCCGCAACGATCCGGCTCAATCCCGGTCCGGTCGCCTATTATGCGCCGGTGGCCGTGCGCGGAACCCATCAACTCGATCCCGATTTCATCGCCTTCATGGCCGATTTGCCGCCGGGCCAGCAATATGACCCGGACGATCTGGAGCGCGCGAACACCCGTCTCGGGCGGCTCGG